>NZ_JACJPK010000091.1:0-9634 GCF_014696035.1 Trichocoleus sp. FACHB-262
CACCCCCAATGTGGAGCAGTCCCTACTAGTCAATGTAGTCTCGGAGCATATCCGGCTTTTCTGGCTCATCTGCCATAATGGGGCGATCGCCATCGAGAGAAAAGGTCTTGCGAGTTTGCACTTTATCTGCGGCAATTGGTCGTTTGCCATCTTCGTCAACCACTGCTTTCACATCCAAATGGCTCGGCGTAATGGGGCGATCGCCATCAATGCCCAGAGTTTCGGTCGACTCTAAGGAACTGGCCACAATCGGACGACTGCCATCGACTTCAATCGTGGCAAGGACCCGGATGTCATCCGCCACGACGGGGCGATTGCCATCAATGGGCAAAATCCTCTCTACCTGAAGATCACTCTCATCAATCGGACGATTGCCGTCGATCTGAAGCAGCTTGGCATCTGCTTGATCTGACTCCTTCCGAGTCAGAGCGCTGTTATCTGGCTGCTTTTGCTGTTTACTCACAATACAAACTCCTGATCTTTATCGCAACTCTCCACTTTTAACGGCTGGACTGAGTCGTGAGCGACTACCTAACGGTTGGTTTTCCAGCAATTCTGCTCGTTCCCTGGGCCAAAGCCCACTGTGACCATCGGTCAGTGCGTCGGTCAGTGCGATTTCAAGTGGTGCATGCCTGAAGGTTGCGATCGCCGAGGTTCCGGTTCCTTGCCACCGGCGAGAGGCACGACCACGATGAGCAAAACGGGGTCCCCAGGAAATGAAGTCATCGTCACAGAGAAAACTGAGCAAACTTCAGATAGAGATAACTTCACTAAAGGTTTTAAGCTATTTGACACTTGAAATTGCCATCATAAAGTTTGCCAAAAGTAATCTAATAACTGCTGAAGAAGTTTATAGGAATAGAACTTAACCGCAAGTTATCTTTTTGCTTACGCTGCCTTAACTATGTAGGGAGCATAGCTCAGGTATTCTGTAGACGGTGAATTGATTGCAGTCAAGAACTGAAGAGCTGGCTGTTTCTAAAGAAATCATGGCTAAAGTATTTGATTTATTCTTAGTGGGGGGTCCTGTTATGTGGCCCCTTTTAGGTTTGTCTGTTGCCTCTGTTGCCTGTGCCCTAGAACGAGCTTGGTTTTGGTTCAAACTACTGCGGCAAGAAGACCGCATTGTCCATGATGTTTTAGAAGCTGCTCGCTACGACCTAGAGAAGGCGATGACGATCGCTCACCAAGCTCAAGATCTATCGATTGGTCGCTTCTTACTAGCACCCTTGAAACTAAACCAGCCCACTCCTGAAACATTTCGCTTAGCCATGGAAGCGGCTGGAGACAAAGAGTTTGTCAAAATGCGTAAGGGCGACAAACTCCTAGAGACTGTTGTGGGCATAGCACCGCTGCTGGGTCTGTTGGGAACTGTTACAGGATTGATCACAACTTTTGCCAACCTCAACATTGGGACTGGCGGTACCGCAGCAGATACAACAAAAGCCGCTGCGGGGATTGGCGAGGCGTTAATTTCGACAGCAACTGGAATGATTGTGGCGATCATGGCTCTGGCTTGCTTTCGGGTATTTGTGACCTTACAAGCTCAACAGATGGACTATTTCTCAGAAGCAGGCAGTGAGCTAGAGCTGATTTATCGGCAGTTTTGGTATGAACCGCACCAACCTAGCCAAACTTCACCAAAATATGCGATCGCCTCCTGCCCCACCGCTAACGATGCGGTCGTTTCAGTTGAAGGACACTAACTCAGCTAAGTTAAACACCAAGTTAGGCACAGAAAAAGATGCGATTTAAGTCTCGTCAGAACAGAGCTGAGATGCCAGAGTTAAATCTGCTTCCCATGATGGATGTGATCATGACTGTTCTGACATTCTTTATTATTGTCTCCATGACGCTGACCAATCAAAAAACAGTCAATATTACTCTACCCAGTGCTAATACCAGTACAGAACTGCAAAATACTCCTGATCCCCTGGTAGTGGGCTTGAATCGGCAAGGACAAGTCTTACTCGCTGACCAGCCAACCAATGAAGCAGCACTAGCGCAACAGATGCAAGCCTACTTGGTGCAAAATCCTAAGGGAGCAGTGATTCTGAAAGCAGATAGCAAGTTACCCTACGAACAGGTAGTAAAGTTGCTAGCAACCATGCGAGATGTGGGAGGCGATCGCGTTTCCCTAGCTGTGGATGAGAGTTAAGCGATCGCCTGAGAACTTCCCAGAAATCGTTTCAGAAATTGTTAGGAGCATTGAGCAGAGTCACTCAGAACTTAGTTACATCGGAGAACTAGTCCAAACGGTGACAATAGTTCCAGTGCCATCTTTGGTTGGTACTAAATTCAGGTAGCCCGTGAACTTACCCTTCTGAATTTGATAAAGCAATCCTCCCCCATACTCACCTGAAGAATTGGCTGAAATCGTAAAACCGTTACCTTGGAGAGTAGGCGTTATGGTGCTGACGAGAATTTGCTCAGGCGTTTGCCCTCGGACGACCTTTAGATCGCCGTAGATCTCTGAGTCGGGAGTTGGGGTAATCTCAAAGCCTTCTGCATCAACACCACCTAAACTCTCATAAAACCTTTCAGGCTCTGTGAAATCCTTAGGAGTGGCGTTGATACTGTCAGCAAAGTCCTCACCATTAATGCCTGCCGCTCCAGTTTCGGGAACTAGTTGTGCTAAAACATTGCCCAACTCAACCGGAACTTCTACAGCTTTTTTCAGCTCGTCTAAAGTGCGGGGCGCATCAGCGAGAACATAGACAGTTCCAGTTCCCTCAATCTCAATCAAGCTGAGATACTGGGTCAAACCTGCTCGCGAGAATTGATAAACTTTTCGCTCTGTTTCGTCTATTTCTAAGCGCTGCTCATACTGTTTGGCTGGCAGCTCTTTTTCAAAATAAGCCGCTACTTTAGCGAGAGGATTACCTGTCTGAAAGCAAGAAGGAATATCGAGACAGCCAGCCTTAGCGCCTGGAAAGTGTGGAAAATCCTCTAACGGGTTGGTAGCGGTGGGTGCGAGTGCCTCTGCATCTGTGGGTGCGGTTGTCTCCGTAGGTGCAGGCGTAGGGCTAGAAGTAATAGGCGTGGGGTCAGCCACTACCGCTTGAACGGGTTCAAGCGGTAGTGGTTTAGCAATAGCTGGAATGATCGGTTGGGATTGGGCTGTGCGAGCGATCGGTAGACGCACTGCTTTTGGCATAGTTGCCAGAGTTTGTGGTACAGGTTTTTTAGCAGTTGGCTTGATAGTCGAAGGTTTTGTTGTGGGGGACAGCTGGGTGATTTTGACAGTTTTTTCAGATTTTGGAGCGGTAGCCTTATGGTTGGCAGCTGTAGGGATTAACAAAAGTAGCCCATGTAGACCAAGAGAGATCAACAACATTGGTCGAACCAAAACTCGCAAAGAATCAGAGAGATTTTTGTTGGTATAAGCTTGGATCATGGACTTAGGGTAACTACTAATTACTGAAGAGACCAGAGAATTTTTGAGCTAAATAAATTCAAAACTAATTCAAAATTCTATCTTTGGTTAAAGCAAGTTTAGCTAGGAATTAAATTAGGATTTTCTGAAGTGTTTTTAAGAGTTGTGCTTCACTCACTTGATTGTGCAAAGCATGTAGTTATTTGTTCAAAGTCTAAGAAATTAAAGTAACTATTCGGTGCGGTAGCTCTACCTCCTCTGGTGCTTGCAGAAGTTGAGGTTTATTTGATAGCTCAGAAAATCTTATCGAAAAGTATATCAATGAATTTAGTTAAGAAGGTTAAGAATTGAGTTGAAAAATAGCCAAAAATCTAAAGATTAAACAGTTTTTCAACCAAATTTAACTTACTCTTATCTATCCATTTACTTAAGCTTAACTGGTCAAATTGTACGGTTGTCAGTGGTTGACCAAGCACCGATCGCTGCTGATATTTCCTGATTGAGGACAAGGCAAATATGGTTGTTTTTACGACCGCTTTTCGTCGTACAGTTGTTGCCTCAGTTGCAACGGTTTCTCTTACATTTGGCCCGCTTTCGACTGCGATCGCCCAAGCATTAACCTTAAACGGCGCAGGTGCTACTTTTCCCGCCCCGCTTTACGAGCGGTACGCTGCCGAAATTAAAAAGAAGTATCCTGACATGCAAATTAACTACCAAGCCATTGGTAGTGGTGGCGGTGTTCGCCAAGTCATTGCTGGCACGGTTGACTTTGGTGGTAGCGATGCAGCCATGACCGATGTCCAAATGGCAGAGGTAAAAAATGGTGTGCTGTTGGTTCCTACAGCAGGCGGTGCAGTTGCAGTTGTTTATAACCTCCCTGGTGTTAATAACCTGAAGCTTTCTCGTAAGGTTCTACCAGCAATTTTTTCAGGCCAAATTACTCGTTGGAATGACCCTAAAATTGCTGCTGACAACCCCGGTGCCAAGCTACCTGATCAGCCAATTAAAAGTGTTGTGCGGGCAGATGGTAGTGGTACAACTTTTATCTTCACCAATCACTTGAGTGCGATCGATCCTTATTTCAAAGGTCGGGTGGGGGTCGGCACAGCTCCAAAGTGGACCACCAATCCCATCAAAGGTAAGGGCAATCCTGGAGTTGCCGCTCAAGTCGCTCGGACCACTGGTGGCATTGGCTATGTTGAGTACGCTTACGCCAAGCAAAACAAGCTGCAAACGGCCCAAGTGCAGAATAAGCAGGGAGCGTTTGTTTCTCCCTCGTTAGAAACAGCCAACAAAGCGCTAGCGGCAGTTAAGTATCCCGACAACTTCCGCGTCTTTGAAGGAGACCCTGCGGATGGCTATCCGATCGCAGGTCTTACTTGGCTAATGGTGTACAAGCAGTATTCAGATCCTGCTAAAGCTGAGGCCGTCAAAAAGATGGTGGAGTGGGTTCTAACAGAAGGCCAAGATCTCAATGATGATCTAGACTACACCCGAATTCCTAAATCTGTGGCTGATCGAGCTAGAGCTGTAGTTAAAAGCAATGTGAAGTAGACTGCGCTTCAAGCAATCAAGTTGTCATCAACTACAACTACTGTGAGGGCATCTTCAACAGGGATGTCCTCTGCCTGTCTCTTCTATAAACCTTTCTTGGCTTAGCCTGACTCAATCTCTTCATCTATGTCTGACTCAGCTGAATCGGTTGATAAGTTCCTCAAGGCCGCTACGAATCCTTCCTTAGCGCTGCTACTAGATCCAGAAGCTACTATTCCTGATCTCAAACTTGCTCGGGGACAAAACTTTTGGCTCGACCAAAGCTTCACTTGGTTAGTCAGAGCTTTGGCTCTGGGAACAGTCTCTACTTTACTGTGGATAGGTTGGGTTATCTTTCAGCAAGCACAACCCGCTATACAGCGATTTGGCGTTGGATTCCTGTGGAGTCTAGATTGGGATGTAGGTGAGTTGGTGTTTGGAGCATTGCCCTACATCTATGGCACCCTGGTCAGCTCTGCAATCGCCCTATTGCTAGCAGTACCGATTGGCGTTGCGGTGGCTCTAGTCACGAGCGAAGATTTTTTGCCTCTTTGGGTGCGATTGCCCTTTGCTTTTATCTTGGAGTTATTAGCTGCTATTCCTAGCGTCATTGTGGGTTTATGGGGAATCTTTGTGTTGATCCCCTTCCTCCAACCTATTCAGCAGTGGCTCTATCAACTATTAAAGTGGCTGCCCTTATTCAGCACAGAACCCTTTGGACCCAGCTTATTGGTGGCAGGGATCATCCTAGCCATCATGATCTTGCCCACGATCGCGGCGATTAGTCGAGAGATATTGCTAGCCCTTCCCCAGGAGCTTCGCAGTGCTTCAATGGCCTTAGGGGCAACTCGGTGGGAAACGATTGTGGGTGCGCTGCTACCTACAAGTGGGTCTGGAATTTTAGGTGCAGCTACATTGGCTTTGGGACGCGCTTTAGGCGAAACGATGGCAGTGACGATGGTAATTGGCAATTCTCCTCAAATTAGCCTGTCTCTTCTAGATTTGGGTTATACCATTCCAGCGGTTCTAGCCAATGAATTTGCTGAAGCTTTAGATGCACTACATGTCGGAGCCTTGATGTACTTGGCCTTGATCCTGTTTGTGCTAACGCTGCTCGTCAATGTTGCAGCGGTGCTGATGATTCAAGTAGTCAGTCAGTCTCGTCGATAAATTCTTATGTCAACGAATTCAGTTCCCACTCCTCCACCCTCTATAGAAGCCAATTTTGTAGATACACTCAGTTGCCCCCTCTTGCTGCGTCGAGTGCTCTTCAGTTATGGGATGACTGCGATCGCCTTCAGCTTAGCGGGACTAGCGCTCCTGCCACTACTCGCAATTTTGGGCAAGATCTTGGCCGAAGGAGTTCCTGCATTTAAGTGGGAAATGCTAGTATCGCTGCCCGCTCCTGCTGGAGTTGTAGACATGCCCAATGGATTTGCCCATGCCATTCTAGGCACCTTGACAATGGTAGGCTTGGCTTCCTTGCTCAGTATCCCAGTTGGCATCTTGACCGCAATCTTTTTAGTAGAGTTTAAGGCGGATGTGGCTTGGGCCAAGATCGTGCGCTTTATGACGATAGTTCTGAGCGGTGTACCTTCCATTGTCGTGGGCGTGTTTGCGTATGGTGTGATTGTCCTAACCACTCGTAGCTTTTCTGCGATCGCAGGGGCATTTGCACTAGCTGTGATTATGTTACCTATTGTGGTGCTTACCACGGAAGAGGCTTTGAAGCTGGTGCCTGTGTCTCAGCGCTTAGCTTCCGCTGCTTTGGGAGGTAGCCAACTGCAAACCACCTGGCGCGTTGTTATCACCTCAGCTTTACCAGGCATTACTACGGGTATTCTGCTTGCGATCGCTCGTGCAGCAGGAGAAACAGCTCCTCTTCTGTTTACAGCCTTGTTCAGCCAAAGCTGGCTGGAAGGTTTGACAAGCCCTACCCCCTCCCTATCAGTACTCATTTTCAACTATTACAACGAGCCTTACCCCGAACGGAGCCAATTAGCTTGGACAGCTTCGTTGGTGTTGCTGTTACTTGTGGTAGTTACCAGTCTAATCTCACGTTTTCTCACCCGTAGTCGCCTGAAGCTTGGCTAAATTATGTCGTTTGATCTCCCTGAACCTGCAGTAGATGCTAGCACTCACCAAACCCTTCCTACCTCTCAAAATGTTCTACAACCTTTGATTCCTGCTTTTGATGTGGTTGGTCTCACCTTCGCTTACGGCAATCATAAAGTTTTGGAGGATGTGACGATCGCAATTCCTCCAAGACAGGTGACAGCAATCATTGGCCCTTCCGGATGTGGCAAATCAACCTTTATTAAGGCGTTGAATCGCATTGCTGAGTTGGAAGGAAAAGTTCAGGTCAAAGGTCGTGTCGAATTTTTTGGCCAAAACATCTATCATTCTCGTGTCAATTTGAACCAGCTACGACGGCAAATTGGCATGGTCTTTCAAAAACCCAACCCTTTCACCATGAGCATCTTTGAAAATGTAGCTTATGGCGTGAAATTGCTGGGACGACCCTCCAGAGATAAGCTAGATGAAATTGTTGAAGGTGCTTTACGAGGGGCGGCTCTCTGGGATGAGGTCAAAGATAATCTCAACAAATCCGCTTTAGGATTATCTGGTGGTCAGCAACAGCGGCTTTGTATTGCTAGAGCCTTAGCAGTACAGCCAAAAATTTTGCTGATGGATGAACCTTGCTCCGCCCTCGATCCGATCGCCACAATGAAGATCGAGGAATTGATCAGCAGTTTGCGCCAGCACTTAACGATTGTGATTGTCACTCACAATATGCAGCAAGCCTCACGTATTTCCAACTCCACTGCATTCTTTACGACAGATGAAACACGTATCGGTCGTCTAGTAGAGTTTGGTCCTACTGCAAGGATCTTCATGGAGGCCAGCCATCCTAGCACCCGTGACTATATTGAAGGACGATTTGGCTAAACAAGTTGTTAGTATTCTAGACCTGTGGCTCACCATGCTCGAAACTAATCTAGGGTATTGGCTTCTGAAAAGTTACCAACAGATCTAGAACACCACCCAAAATCTAATTAAGCCAAGGTAAAGTTTGAGGTTCTTGCATTCATCCCTTCAATCGCAGTGGAGGCTTCCAGGTCACTGATGCCAGAGATTGCATTGATAGCCTCTTCACCCAAGAGGAGGCTGCCTTGTCCTAAGGAAGTGGCGAGATTAGCAACATTGATGACTTGATCAAGAGTGATCCAATCATCAACAACATTGAGGAGGCGATCACTATCTAAGTTGAGAATATTTTTTATGGCAGTCGGATCAATCTCTCCTAGGAAATTAAAGGCATCAATAATCTCATCTCTCACGCCTGATAATAGCAGCGGATTATCATCGACGATGCCCAGAACATCATCTTCCAGTCGTTCAAGGGCTGTTTCAAAATCATTCGAGCCTGTTTGTTTAAAGATTGATGTCCCTTCTACCGTCGGCGCTGGTTCTACATCCAGCAAATCAAGAATTGTGGGCGCAATATCAATGCTGCGAACTCTTTCAAGGTCAGAGAGCGCGTTTGCATTAAAATCAGGTCCAATTGCCAGAAAGCTCGCTTGCATCTCTGGAAGATTCGGGTCATACCCATGTGCACCATAAAAGCTGGGTACGGAGAAGATGGGTTGTTGCTCTCCTGGAAGCACCTCATCGCCTTTGCGCTGGACTGATGGCTGAAACCCGTCGAAGTTGTAGCCCAAGCTTAGGAGGGCAAACACATCGCCCGTGTCTTGGCCGATGAATTGGCTGGTAGCGTTGATAATATCCTGAGCTGTGGGGTTACTAGGGATGGGGCGTTGGTAGATCTTGTCGAACAGAGCAATGTCTTCCTCTGAGGCATAGATGAAGTTTTCATCCTGCAAGCCTCTCAGCGTGCTTACAACTTGTTGTTGCAGTGCCTGGTATTCGCTGGGTTCAACAGTACCGTTTGGTTCGCGCCCTTTCAGGTTAATGTAAATGTTCACCGCTGGTCCACTGGTCGCTGCTCGGACCTGATTCAAGTCAAACCCAGCGTTGGCCAGAATGTTATTCATATTGACGGCAGTATGGAACGGCGCAAATCCGTGGTCAGAAGTGATCACGATGTTGCTGTTTGGCACCCCAGCTTCATCGACTCCCACGGCGTCAATCACACGCTGTACAGCATCACTGGCAACTTGATAAGCATGCAAAACATAGTCTTGGAAGCGATCAACCTGAGCCGGATCTTGCCCCACACCAATAGAGTTAGGGTTACTGGGGTCTGTGGCTTGCCGGGGGTCCGTCAACAAGAATTGATGCTGAGCCCCGTCGGGTTGCTCAGGAATGTCTTCTAACTCAGCAACTTTGACATCGCTGAATGAGGCCATCCCTAGCCGTGCCAGCTCTTGTACAGCTGCTTCTGGAGCAACCGTGAAGTCTGCTGCATCCAAGCTAAATCCTTTGGCACCAAGGCCGCCAAAAGCACCAAATGAGACCGTGTAATCCACCGTTCGGATATCGCTGGACTGGATGATAGGGGCAGGATCAACTCCTGGTAAGCGGATAGTGGCTCCATCGGCACCAGGGAATGTCGCTGCAACTACTTTCTTACCCGCTTCTCGTAGCTTTACTCACATCTTGCACCTTGTGATGTGAACCTCCCATCCTTGCTTCTGTAACAACCTTCGCTTTTGCGCGACTTCCTCAAGGAGCAGAGCAATAACTACTTCACTCAGGCAGACT
>NZ_JACJPK010000092.1:0-23645 GCF_014696035.1 Trichocoleus sp. FACHB-262
AATACTTGCTCGTCCGCTTTATGGGTAGATGATAGCTGTTGGTTTAAAGTACGAGCATAAAGGCTGATCCCGTAGCATTGGTGCTCTGACAGAGGCTGGTCATGCCAGCAAAGCACATAGTAGCGTGATTTGTGATTTTGATAAAAGGGACAGCCGTAAAGCTGATAAGAGCGGTAACAACTTTTTAACAGGATAGTCTGGAACAGCGAGGTACTACTAATTAGTTGCCAGTCAATCTCGCAATCGAGAAGTGGTGAGATAACACCGGATGATTCATTAGAAGAGATAATTTGATCAAATTTCTGCCACTCTGGGTAAAAGTTCAAGATACTACATGCCTTAAAGCCAAATTGGTGAGTAAAGGTCTGTAGGGAAACCTGTAACGAGCTTTCTTGAAAGGCGTCTGCTGAAGAAGTTGAATCGAGCAATTCTGAGATCAAAATAGACACTTGTACCTCATCCATGCCAAAACTAATAAGCCAATCAAGGGTTATCGCTGAGAAATCGGGTATAGGACCGTGTTTTTAGATAAGAGATACATCAGTGTATACAGGTATCTAGAATTACACCACTTCTGGCAGTACAGGCATTCAAAGACATATGAATAGATAGCTTCTGACTAATAAACAACAGTTATTTCGTCTGACAAAGCAAGATAACTGTAACTAGTATTACTAACGAAAACCGAACACAATCTTGCGACTTTGAACACAATCTTGCGAAATTATTTAGGTAATCTTTCGGGGTGCCTATGAAATCACTTAAAAAAATCCTACTCAGTTGCTACATGCATAGGTGCCAATTTCACATAAACCATTGGCTGGAATTTAGTCACTAATTATACTTAAGTATAAATCAGCGATGAGTTACTTCTATCTGATGCAACTTAAAGATGCAGCCGCGAAATTACTTAGATTGGTTTATTCAATGTAGTTTCTCTTGACATTCTTCAGGTGTATACCCTGAACTCAGACCTCCTCTTCAGATTTTCCGCTACTTAATCCCTGCCAAGTATGTTTTCCCTTGTTAGCAAACGAAAACATACTTAGGATTCTCTCCAACAACTTTGGTTTGTTATTTACAAATTTTGTTATTGAGTACAAGCACTGCTATTAAGCCCCACCCTGGCGTAGAGTAGTTTCTGGTAAAGAAACACAGTGAATGAGATAAAAGCTATCTGTTTGACCACTGATCCGAGTCCTGCTGTAGCAATAAAGATTTTTTGACTAAGTTGGTGAAGAACTTAATTGGAAGAGCTGCCTTCCCCTCTGAATTCTTTAACGAGCAGTCGAAAAAAATATTGCAAGTTTGGTCAAAATTTTTTGCTAGATCTAAAGCGCTGGCTCCAACAATATCTGAGTGACTAGTGGCTTGCTGAGTTCAGCCGTTCCATATAACCTCTTATCGCTCCATCATCCCCAATAATTCCAACACGGTTGTCACCGCTGCCGCACGGGTCTGAACGTTTAACTTCTTAAACATGTTCTCTAGGTGTTTCTTGACCGTTTTCTCACTCAGAAGCAGCACCGTCGCTATTTCAGCATTCGTCTTTCCGTGCGCTACCCAGACAAGTACTTCAGATTCTCGCCGTGTTAATCCAAGCGAGCGTAGCAATTCAACCGAGAAACTTGGATGTTTTCTTTCTTCCAATGTCAGAGTGAATTGCTTCGAAGCAGCACTACCAAGCAAACGTACACTTAGACCCTTACCAAGCTGCTCAATCTGCAATGGCTTAGTAGGTTGGCTTAGTGAAGTTTCATAACGCTGTTGAATCTGTGCCTTAACCCAAGTCTGCAAGGCTTCTGGAAGCTGATCGCCGATCCATGAGGAATCTGGAAAATACTCGCTCAGCAGTTGCAGTGCCCGTGGTGAAATAAACTGTATTCGTCCGCCAGGGGAAAGAATTACAGAGCCAAGCTCATTGATCGCCTGACTAAATTGTGTTATCTGCTGCTGAAGCCTTGTATAAGTTTGCGAGTTGCGATAAGCATGAACAACAAAAGGATGAATTAGATTGAGAATTTCGCGCTCTCGCTCATCAAATGAACGGCTTGTTCGATGAAAGCCAAGGGCTAGCTTGCCGAGTGTAGTTGGACTAGCTAAGTTTTGAGCATTACTTGGAGAGATGTACTGTCTAGGGATGACATTAAGCGAGCTAGCAATCCCCAAATTCAGTTGTTCCGGAATCACCATTGCTAGCTGGTCAGTCACTCCTAAAGGATCGAGCACTCCATAATAGAGGCTCTCTCGACGATAGAGTTCCTGCTCACTAAGAAAATCGGAATCTTGTATGCGATATGGTCGTGAGTTTGAAGATAGCGACGGATCAGAGGATTCTGTTGAAAATAGCCAGGTTCCACTTGGAATGTACGCAGATCTGTCGGTGTAATAGCTAGGGTCTGACAGCGATCAGTAAAGCTACTACAAAAGCTAGCCTCCGAGCCAACTAGCTGAGATAGCGAATCCACAATTCGCGCAGGTAACTCTTGAAGCGTACACACTGTTTGAAGTGCTTCAATACAGTTGAAAACGGCGCGTAAATCTTCAGTAGAGATTTGCTTCATAATAATTCACGAAACTTTCACTCAGAAAACTGCTGGAGAACAGGTTGCACAGCTCATGAAAGTTGTTCAAGCTTGATTCAAGAACAATTAGACAGGGATACTTACACCAAGCTCAATCAATCGTTCATAGCATGAGAAGCGCCTTAAACATACAAAGCACTGCTCAAGTGTTTGAAAGCGATGATTGTACTAAAGAAGCGCTTCAGCGAGAAAAACTAGGGCTAACGGCGTATATTCCCAGATCTTACTCTGTGAGTAGAATTTGAATGGGAAGGAATGAAAACTCTGGTTTCTCGTTCGTGAAATTGTTTCAGGCTTTAGAGCTATTCAGTCAGATTGCTTCACTAGATTCAAAAAAACCAGCCCTCCTTTGCAAGGATATTCATCTATGCTGTCTCCGCGCCTACCTCCCGATAGGGAACTGTTTCAGAACCTTATTGAGCGCAAGATCGTAGACAACATAGCTCGAAAGCAAGCCAGGCATACCTTGATTTCATGGGAGGATGCAGCACAGGTTGCCTACGATAAAGTGTGGCGAGCCGTCCAGCAAGGGCGATTTCACGTTGGTAATGAAGACGGATTTTACCGTTGGGCAGCCAAGGTCGCTTACAATGCCGTTATTGACTATCGTCGCCAGCAACAAGGTCAGTGGCAATGCGAGAGTTTAGATCAACTGATCCCTGGAACTAACGTTTCCTTACTAGATACACTAGCTGATGAGTTTGACGCTTTAGATGCGATTGATCGCACCAATCTAATGCTTAGTGTTGTAGTAATCATTACTGAATTGGATCAGCGCTACCCAAAGCACAGCTATCTGAGAATCTGGCAAGAACTCGTGCAAGGGAAAACCCAAATTCAAATTGCCTACGAGCTAAACATTCAACAAGCAGAAATTTGCAGACGATGGAAGAGAATGCGCCAGCATGTAGCCAATACCTATAACCAGTTAAATATTGAAACCCTTCAGCAAGAGAAGCAGCAAACCCGTAAGCGCAAGCGTGATCTTCAGCGATCAGATGAGCAATGGTAAGTTGGATGCTCCAATCAGCTTGCTAACAAAGTTAAACGGCCCATCATAATCTCAGGTCACCATCCGTTAAATAAGATAAAGCGCTTCGCACGCTGAGGGGACGATACGCCCAGCATTGTTCAGTATTGTTCGAGGACTGCACCTCATGCATATAGGCTCCAGCGAATCTCCTAATTTCAGTAGTCAATTCATGGCTTTGCCAACTCCCAAACCTGGAGAAGTTTGGGAACTTCGCCGTGAGGTGCAAAGCCCCCTGAAGTTTTCTGCTCAAGAGCAACAAAGTTTGTACTCCATTCCTGCACAACGTTTTCTCCAAGGAGCGCCCCCCACCCGCTATGTAATGATTGTGACAACACCAGAGCCACCTCTTGATGGTGAGGAAGCGTGGCCAATCGTGTCTGTAATGGTGCTATCTGAGGAAACCACCTTTTTGAGTGATGTGGATTTACTAATTCCGTCAACTATGACTGGTGTTGGCAAAGATCTACTCGCTGAGACTTGGCATGTACTTTCAATGCTGGTGTGTAATTTACAACAACGCTTTGGAAACCGCTTCTCTAGAGCTATTTACGATGGATTGATAACAGTCGGAGAAGGTTATCACGGTTTGGTCGATCAGCCATTATCACAGCAGGAAATACAAGCCTTGGGTTTAAGCATTGCTCCTCCTCTCACCCATCAGCAGCCACCAATCAAAGCGTTTCACCAGCAGGAAGAAGACTGGAGTGATGTACTGAGAGTACCGCTAGCTGCCTATCATACCTATCTAAAGTCTTTGGGATGGGCAGATGTTGTATTGACGAAAACCTTGCAAGCTGAACAAGAACTTGAA
Organism: Trichocoleus sp. FACHB-262; assembly: GCF_014696035.1. Lineage (NCBI taxonomy): Bacteria > Bacillati > Cyanobacteriota > Cyanophyceae > Leptolyngbyales > Trichocoleusaceae > Trichocoleus > Trichocoleus sp. FACHB-262. Next base: position 4,430 of record NZ_JACJPK010000092.1, read on the forward strand.
TTGTTCGATAGTACACCGATTTCAGAAATTACTTTTGGTAATAAGAGAGTTTCCTTGAAAGGCTGGTTGCAAAACTTTTTTGACGCAGGATGGGTTGCGATCGCCGAATTATCTAGTGCTGGAATTCTTCACTTAGCACCTGTGGCCTGTAGGCAGGCTACTGACTGGGAAGGAGCCCGCACCATCCCAGAAGCAGGCGCAGAAGATGCTGACGAAAATGGAGAGGCGATCGCCGAACCAATTCGTCAATTGTCTCCTGATCACAACGAAACTCAGCGACGTAGAGCCGCTAAACAACTAGGAGAGCTTGCGCAAGGAAGTCCCGATGCAATCCAAGCACTCGTCGATTTGTTGCGATCCACTCAAGATGATGAAACACTTTGGGTGGCAGTTGAAAGCCTCTGGCAAATCGATCCCGGAAATCCTGCCGCTGGAGTCAGGCGGGTCAAGCTAATTGATTTAGGATTACAAGTGGCAGGGCAACCAGTGGCTTTGGCCGTGGCAGCGATTCAAAAGTCGGACCAGCGGATTGGTGTACTCCTACGGGTATATCCTACAGGGGACGAACCTTATTTACCTGCAGCGTTAAAGCTAATTTTGTTGGATGAGGCACGCCAAAGGTATGAAGTTTCAGCGAGACGAACGGATCTCTACATTCAACTAAAGTTTAATGGTCATTCTGGGGAGCCATTTAGCGTTCAAGTTGCCCTTGCAGGAACTAGTGTTACAGAGGATTTTGTGATCTAGCTAGATAAAACATTGGTGGAAAGGCAGTGACAGCCTATTGCTAATCGTGAGCGGTGCTTTGCTTAGTGTGAAAGCTTATGAAGAATGAAAATAAAGCTGGGATCAGTAACAAAAGTCAGTTGACTTTTCTGTGGTTGATTCATCTTGTATTACTTTGTACGGCTTTTCCTGTCTCGGCAAAGGACATTCCCACTCTTTTTTACATCTCCAACAACGACAATACAAGTCAAGTTCACTATGGAATTCGTCTAAACTCAGACTGTTCACCGGTTGAAGAAACTCCAATTTACTATTACTGGCGCAGAACAGACGGTAGCACTCGCCAACTCAATCGCCAAGAGCAGAAAGGGTATGGAATATCAAGTCAGTTGGTTTCAGGTAACAACGTTAGTTTGGCATTCAATGCCTTCCAACGCTATGGTCTGCAAAAATCCTTAGCTATAACAACCTCTAGAACAAGCAATGGAGGCTGTCAAGCGCGTGCTTTTACAAGCATTGGGGGAGCTACAACGCAGTTGTCTCATGCTCGAGTTCAGGTTCGTAGCCAAAAGCTGTTTGGTGAGACAGTCCAAATTCAAGTGCAAAATCTTATATTAGTTGGCTCAAATCAAAGAAGCGAGACAATGGTGTGTCGTTCAAATTGTAAACATGGTCTCTTTTTACCTTGATCCCTAAATTGATGCTCAAGAGAGCCACCTCAAGCTGATTCAGTAAGTATAGTAATTTTTTGTCAGGCTACTTGGGTGGCAGCCAATAATAATCAAGAAGTAAAGATGCAGCCAGGGCAGAAAAGTTTTTGTAATCGAAATCTCAGCGGACAATCCTTTAAGGGGCAAAATCTCTCAGAGGCCGACTTTAGCAATGCAGATATTCGGGGTGGAGACTTTAGTAGCGCGAACTTAACAGGGGTTAACTTCAGTGGCGCGAAGGCAGGTTTACAGAAGCGTTGTAAATTGATTCTGACGATCGCTGCTTCAGCCCTCTCCGGTTTAGCAGGCTTTACTACTGTATTAGCTGCATTTTGGATTGCATTTCAATTGACCTATCAGCTGGAGAGGCTGCCTACTTCTCTCGTTTTCTTTTCGATCGTACTAGTCATCTTCTTTGTGGTTAATGCTTACAAAGGTTTGCTAGCAGCAATTGGTTCTGTCCCCCTTGCTGTCGCGATTATCACTCCAGTTGCAGGTGTCGTCACCGCAGCAGGCACAGGTCACCCAACTGCAGGTGGAAGTGGAGCGGGAATCGCAGCTGTAACAATTGCAGGAGCCGTAGTCTCAGCAATAGCAATCACAGGAGCCAGAGTCGCCGTCGGAACTTGGTCGGCAGCATTAGTTGTGGTTGCATCAGTTTTAGGTATGAGCGTGGCAGCTAACACAGCGCAAGGCGAGGCAACGGCTTCAATCCTCTATCGAGCAGTTGGAAAATTTCCGCAAATATGGGTGGGAGCGAGAATGGCGCTGGCCACCATAGTCACTGAGACAGCACTCAGCCTCTTTATTGCTTGGAGAACGTTAGCGGGAGACCAACGATATACCTTTATCAATCGGTTTGCGATCGCCTTTGCTGCCACAGGAGGTACCGATTTTCGGGAAGCAAACTTAACCAATGCTAATTTTAGTGATACTAACCTCAAAAATTCTGATTTTAGGGGTGCAAATATTACACGAACCTGTTGGCACAGAGCAAAAAACCTGGTTTGGGCAAGAGTGGAGAAGACGATATTAGCAGACTCAGCTGTGCAGGACTTGCTCGTTAGTGGCAATGGTCATCAACAATCCTATGCGAACGCCAATCTTCAAGGCGCAAACCTGATAGGTGCGGATCTCAGGTATGCAAACTTTAAGGGGGCCCATCTCAATAGGGCAACACTCCAAGGAGCATGCTTAGAGTGGGCAAACTTGACACAAGCACAAGCCATTGGGGTTGACTTCACCAACGCTCAAATGACAGGGGCTTGTGGTTTGGGAACCTGGAACATTGACAACTCTACTAACCTGGAGCGGATTACTTGCCGATGGGTGTATCTTCTGGAAACCCCTAAACCTGGCACTGATGATCGGGAGCGTCGCCCTCATAGCGGTGAATTTGCACCAGGAGAGTTTACCAGTCTGTTTCGAGAAGTCTTAGATACGGTTGACTTAATTTTTCGCAATGGCTTCAACTGGATAGCCTTTTCCCAGTCACTTCGGCAAGTTCAAGTTGAAAACAAAGGGGTAGAACTGGAGATCCAGAGCATCGAGAACAAAGGGAATGGAGTTGTAGTTGTCAAAGTCAAAACGCCTATAGATGCCAACAAAGGCGTTCTCCACAATCAGTTCATGCAGTTTTATCACGAAGCGATCGCTCTGTTGGAGCAGCACCACGAAGGCTTAGACAGGCATGAGCGAGAACTGCAATCTATTCGCTCATTACTTAGCTCTATGGTGCGGCAGCCCACCCCAGATAGTCCCGTCGTCATTCTCAACATTGGCCAGGGAGACTTCAACCGAGGCTTTCCTGTTACCCTGCAAATTCTGCAAGACGGAACAACACTACCATCTGTGCAATCGACAGGGGAGCTGCCTCCGAATGTACAGATTTTACAGGATTACCAATATTGGCGCTCTGCCTACCGTAGAAGCCTAAAAGCAACTCGCCTCGATGTTCCGAGCCAGGTTACGAATGTCAGCAAGGATGAATTTTTTAGCGATTGTCTGGCTGCAGCTAAACGATTGAGCCAGCAGCTGAATCTTTGGTTATCATCTGAACCGTTTCGCGAGATTGAGCGGAAGATTCAGCTCAGCTGTAGTGGCGACCAGCGAATTCGGATGATTTTGCAAACGGACCATCCTCAACTACGTCAACTGCCTTGGCAAAGCTGGCGCTTCTTCGAAGATTACACTCACGCTGAATTGGCCTTAAGCAAACTGAATTATCGCGCTCTATCCATAGCGACAAACAAGAAATCTACTGCTAACGCCCAAGTTAAAATACTGGCAATTTTGGGAGACAGTCGCGGTATTGATCTTCAAAAAGACAAAGCAACCCTCAATACTTTAGCAGCAGAGGTTACATTCCTAGTTGAACCTCAGCGACAAGAGTTGAGCGAGAAATTGTGGGACCAACATTGGGATATCTTGTTCTTTGCAGGACATAGCAGGAGTCAAACTAATGGCTCAACCGGAAGCATGCAGATTAACCGAGATGAGAGCTTAGAAATCTCTGATCTCAGAAATGCCCTAATGAAGGCAATTTCGCGTGGGCTTAAGTTGGCGATTTTTAACTCCTGTGATGGCTTAGGGCTCGCCAATGCGTTCGCGGATCTGCAAATTCCCCAGATGATTGTTATGCGCGAATCTGTCCCTGATCCTGTGGCTCAAGCGTTTTTAACAGGCTTCTTGAAAGAGTTTTCAGACGGACAGCCACTTTACCAAGCAGTGCGCAAAGCACGAGAACGGTTACAAGACTTAGAAGATCAATATCCCTGTGCTACTTGGTTGCCCGTGATTGTGCAAAATCCAGCTGAAATCCCCCCCACCTGGGATCACATGTAGTGGCTAGGGGAGTATGACATCATCGGAACCATTTCTACATCTTCCGAAATTGCCTGGGTGAAACTCCGGTGTGTTCACGAAAGTACTTAGCAAAGTGGCTTTGGTTCGCAAAACCACACTCGATCGCGACATGAGTCACTGTTAATTCTGATTGCCTAAGCAACTGCTTTGCCCGTTCAATTCGTTGTTGCATCAGATAGCGATGAGGGCTCATCCCAGTAGATTGCTTGAACAGGCGACAGAAATAGTACTGGCTGATATTCAGCTCTGCCGCGATCGCGCTCAGTGATAGATTTTCACTCAAATGCTCATTGATATAGGCGATCGCTTGGTTTAGCTTGTAAGCAGACAGCCCATCCTCGTATTCTCTGAACTTGGGTTCACGGGTGGAGTAATGCCGTAGTAAATGAGCTGACAGCGCCGTCGCCATTGAATCTGCATAGAAACTGTTTTGACTGCCATCAAATTCCAGTTCCGCTGCGAGCGCCAAACAAATCTGAGCAATCAACAAATCTGCTTTCTTTGCCTCAAACAAAATTTCGACTCGATCCGGATCGATGCTTTCATGAACCACTTGAGAAACAAATGCAGGCTCAAGATAGAGATGAGTTGAGGGAATTTCTTGATCCCAAGCACAGGTGAAGGGTAAGCTTGCGGGCATAATACCAACGCAACTCTTGACAGAATCTCCTGGATGATGCTGCAACCTGCTTAAACGACCTTCAGTACGAAATTCTACGTTTGTCGATTGCTTGGGCGTATAAATAATTACCATATGCTGAAGGCTACACATTTCTGGCAATTCCCAAGCTGGCTCAGAATACTGCGCAAGGCAAATGTTATTCCATCCTGACTTATGGCTACTGAGGAGAGGTTGGCTTGGCAGAATTTGAGCAGTTGCATCTTCCTGAAATTGATCAATTGATAGATATTGCTTTTTTGACATTGTTTTTAGGACATCTCGGTTAGTGAAGTTCTAGCCAAAGTGAGTTTCAAGCCAGCCTTGGTCATATGACTTGTGGATCTGAGCAGCATGGTAGCCCTTACCGATCTATGTTTTAAGACCAATGAAGTAGTTGAGGCTGCTACCCGTCATAGAATCTTGGTCTGAGTAATCTATATATTCAGTTCACGGCGATCGGGTTGCTTGGGATTGCTAGGAGAATTGATTCACCTTTTGGTCGTTAATCTAGCCGCGTATATTCTATGCAGGCTTGCAATCTTGATTTGGCCGTCAAATATACCTAATCGTTCGGGTCAGCAACAAATTACTTCTACCTGAGACGACCCGAAACTACACTCGAAAATTTACTGAGAGTAGCTCTTGCAATATCCGATGCCAATACAATTTCAAGTATTATTGCTTAGGCATAAATTTTTAAGTTTTGTAGCTACCCAATTTTTCCGGAGAGCAGCTTCCGTAGTACAACCAATGGATTGCTAACTAAAGTCAAGTTTCCTTAGTAAGGCTCCTTATTTACAGTAAGAACAGATTCGGATAGCACCCCCACTCCCTGTTGAAGCATCACTAGATGTTGGATGTATCTGGATCAATCCTCTATATACATCTCATGCCTGGCCTATGATTGCCGCAACTTCACGAACGTTAGCCGAGTTGCTTTCTCGGGAGTTAGCTCAAATCTCTCAAGAGGACATCTCCTTTGAGCACCCTCGTATTCGACGGAGCTATAGACCAGGATTAAATTTGTATTGTTATCACGTTCAAGAAGTTGAGCTGCATCAGGCTGATAGTTGTCGCTGGTTTAATCTGACTTTTCTGGTCAGTGTGATTGACCACACACGCTTAGGGGAGCAAAATCTGCTTTCGAATGTGTTCGTGATGCTGTCTCAGTATGAACAGCTACCCGACACATTTTTAGATTGCACTCTCCAGGGATATGGAGCGGTACAAATACGAGTATGCACTCAAGCACCCACTGAAAGTAGTCTGCTATGGACAGTTTTGTGCGCCCCGCTACAATCCGCTCTGCATGTTACCCTAACCGTTCCCTACTATCTACCACAACAGGTTACGCTCGTGCCCTAAGGATTTGCTATCGTTCAGCGCCTTAAGGGAACAGCTTTGTCGGAAGCACTAAATCATTCAGCATCGGAGTGTAAATCATGGCATTGGATTATTTTGCTCCAGGCGTGTACGTTGAAGAGGTTGATCGTGGCAGCCGCCCAATTGAGGGCATTAGCATGAGTGTGGCTGGTTTTGTCGGCTTCACAGAAGATATTCGAGGAGATGCGGAGCTATTTAAACCAACGTTGATCACGAACTGGAACCAATATCTGGAATGCTATGCCAAACCGGGTTCTGATGGATTTACTGATTTTGATGCTTACCTACCCTTTGCGGTTCAAGGCTGGTTTCAGAATGGCGGGGGACGTTGTTGGGTCGTCAGCATTGGCACCAAATTACCAGGAGCACCTGCCCCAGAACCAGAAGAAACAGCAACTCAGCTCTTAACCTCAGCCAAAAAACCTTCTCTCAGCCTTAATCTCAAGCTACCAGAGGAAGAAGGAAATGTACCCGCCCTGCCCCCTGCTGATCGCATTCGGGTAACGGTTCTAGAGAGTGAGCCAAAACCATTAGACGACGACGCTCCTGATGATGCAGAGTCACCTTTTAATACAGGTGAGTATTTTACGGTTGTGGTGAGCAATGGTCATGACGAGCCAGAAACGTTCTCTCATCTAACCATGAATCCCCAAACGGACACCGCTGTTGGTGATTACGTGGTTACGAAGCTGGCTGAGTCCAAATATGTCACCGTTGCTGATATCTCTGGCGATCGCGGTCATCCCCTGACTCGCCGCCCCAGCACTGGCCGCTATGAAGTCGCACCCCCACCCTACATCCCTCCCTTAGAGCGGTTATCACGAGATATACACGGTGTTCGAGATGAGCGCAAGGGCATTCAGGGGCTCTTTGAAATTGATGAGATAGGAATGATCGCCTGTCCCGATCTGATGCGGGCTTACCAGAATCAGTTACTCGACCTCGACCAAGTCCATGCCACGATGGAGTCAATGCTGAGTACCTGTGAGAACTCCTTTCCTGGCCCTGCGTATCGCATGGTCGTGCTAGATCCACCCCCTGTGAAATTGCGCCGAGGAGAAACTCCGGTGACCCCCGAAGAGCAAAAACCCCAGGATGTGGCCCAGTGGTTGAGCCATTTTAATCGGCGCTCTATGTTTGGAGCACTTTATTACCCCTGGATTAAGGTTGCCAATCCCCGCAATAACAACCGTCCGCTGATGGTGCCTCCCTCTGGACATATGATGGGCGTCTGGTGCCGCACCGATGAATCTCGCGGAGTGTTTAAAGCTCCTGCCAATGAAACGCCACGGGGAATGCTAGGGCTGGCTTATGAAACCAATATGCGAGAGCAAGAATTGCTGAACCCGCTAGGCATCAACTGCATCCGCAACTTCGCCAACTACAACCGGGGTTACAAGGTCTGGGGAGCCCGGACATTGGTAGAGCCAGATAACATTCAATGGCGATACATCAGTGTGCGTCGCTTGATTAGCTACATTGAGAAGTCGATTGAGCTAGGAACCCAGTGGGTAGTATTTGAGCCTAATGATGAAGACTTGTGGGCTAGAGTTACCCGGACTGTCGAGGGCTTTTTAACTCGGCTGTGGCGAGATGGAGCATTGTTTGGAGCCAGCCCAGCAGAGGCTTTTTACGTTCGGTGCAATGGGGAATTAAATACCCCCGACACCATGATGTTGGGCCGCTTGTATGTGGAAATTGGTGTATGTCCAGTACGCCCCGCAGAATTTGTCATCTTCCGCATCAGCCAGTGGGCACCAAACCAGTAATCTATTTTGCGGTGAACTCGTAGCTAGTTTATTGGTTCACCGCGATCGCAGGCTGAGCATCATTTCCTTTTCTTGAGTTGAATCGTTAAGGGCATAGACTATGGCAGAAACAACCATCCGACCTATTACCACCAGTCGCTTTTATGTTGAGTTTGATGGCATGACTGAAAAACTGATCAAAAGCGTTCAGGAAATTGCCTTTCAAGGACAAGTCAAAGGATACGAGAAGGCACTTGCTTCCACTAAGGGTGGCAAAACCCTACGCCAAAGTACCTCCTCTGGTTTTGAAGAAAATCCTAACTTCACAATCGAGGTATACCTACGAGAAGGCGATATGGATTTCTATAACTGGATGCAAGCAACCATGCCTACCAGTTACTCAGCAGGCTCTGCTGCTACTGGGCAGGGACAATGGGCCCAGAACCGTAAAAGTGGCTCGATTACTGCCTATGATCCAGGGGATCACCCAATCTTGCGATGGGATATCAAGAGTGCCTGGATTAAAAGTTATAAAGTATCAGACTTTGCTGCGGATGGTGCAGACCTAGCCTTTGAAACCTTTGAAATTGTCTGTGAAGATATTCGGCGAGTAGCTCCAAGGGGTGGCGCTCCCCTACAATAGGCCAGCAAAGTTCTTAACTCAAGCAATTGAGCCAGAGTCTCATCGCAGTAGTTGAACTCAGTAGATTTTATCCAAACTTATGAGGTGAGCGTCTAATGGCCGCAGGTGAAGTCTTAGCGAACTCGAAGTTTTATTTGGAGTTTGATGGGATTACGGCACTAATTGTTAAAAAGATTAGTGGCCTATCAATTAAGCTAGAAGCCGCTGGGGATATGAAATCCTACGGGGTACGTAAGGAAGCAACCAGTTTCATGCAGGCAACGGTGAGTGGCGTTACTAGCGGTACGATCTCGGTGGAGTTTGTGGCTACAGTCGAAGACCACTCCATGCACGACTGGTATCGAGAGTCTCACTCAATTGGTGGGCCGATGGCTGGAAAAGGCTCTGCCAGCGGTGGAGCACGCAAAAGTGCTTTCTTGACCGTTTATAACCAGCAGGGAAAACCAGCAGCTCGTTGGAACTTTACTGGCGTATTTCCTAAATCTTACAAAACTTCCAAAATGGAGCCAGGAGGTACGGAGCTGTTCACTGAAAAGATGGAGTTTGTCTATGAAACTTGCCATCGTGTTCCGGCTGGTGATGTGTAGGAAAGGTCAATCTCTATGGTGACGCCGCAGTACGAAATCCTGACCAACTCCCGCTTTTATCTAGAGATTACCTTAGCGGATTCTCAAGAATGTATTGATGGCTATTTCATGGAATGCCACGGCTTCAAGCGATCGCAGGAGGTAATTTCTATCTGCGAAGTCACTCCCCAAAAGTGGGGTCGAGAAGATGCCAAAGTGGGGCGAGTGCTCCGTACCAAACTGCCAGGCAACAGTAAGAGTGAAAATATCATTCTCAAACGGGGATTATGTGTCTCCGGCACACTCTGGCGCTGGTTTAAGGCAGTGGAAGTTGGCAATTGGCGTGACCAACGACGAGATGGCGACATCACCATTTATGACCAACATGCCGATGCTAAAGCTCGGTTTCGCTTTCTCAAAGCTTGGCCTGTCAGTTACAAAATCTCAGACTTGAAGGCTGCGGGAAGTGAGTTTGAAGTGGAGGAACTAGAGTTAGCAGTGGAGGAATTTATTCGAGTTAATCCGCAAGGAAACGAGATCACGTTGTAAGGAGGGCGGGGCTGCGTGCTACAAACTGAGTTTGAGTTTATCTTACCTAAAGGTTATCTGGACGAAGCAGGAAATTTGCATCGTAAAGGGGTGATGCGTCTAGCAACCGCAATGGATGAAATTGTCCCTCTACGCGACCCGCGGGTAAAGTCTAATCCAGCTTATGCCACAGTGATTATCCTGGCACGGGTAATTACCAAATTGGGTGCATTAGATGAAGTTTCTCCTCGGGTAGTGGAGGAATTTTTTGCTTGCGATTTGAGTTATCTACAAAAGTTTTACCGTCAAATTAACGAACTAGAAGAATCTCTATCAGTCACAGCTACTCCTGATTCTGCGTCGCCTGTGGTGGTCTCATGATGATTGTCGCCAATCCCCTTCAGACAGAATTTAGTTTTCTGCTGCCTCGTGGCCTTGCAACTGGAACTCTGCAACGAGCTGGTAGGATGCGCTTAGCTACCGCCCGCGATGAGCTTTTGGCTCGTAAGCATCGCCATGTCCAAGCTTACCCAGAGTATGTGATGCTGGTACTGCTATCTCAAGTGATTATTGAACTTGGCACACTAGAAACCGTCTCACCAGAAGATTTAGAAAATCTGTTTACTCAAGATTTGGCATACTTGCGTGAATTTTATAACCGCGTGAATCAGGTGGGAAACGCCAAATTGCCCGTCCATTGCCCTCAATGCAGCCACCATTTTGAGACGGAGTTGGTGTTGGCGGGGGAGTTGTAAGCTACCCCCTCGATCAGCTCCATCAGGAGGTAGCTTTTATCGCTTTACATTTTCATTGGTCTTTACAGGACATCTTGAATCTGGAGCATGGCGATCGCCGCCGTTGGGTTCAAGAAATTCAAACCGCCACCTCAACCTAAAAGCCGAGTTCGGAATTGATTCACTCTTATAGCCCCCTACTGTCATTCCTAATGCTATGGCACGCTCTGGTCGCTCTACCCTGAAATTAATGCTCAAGACGGTCCTGTTAACCAGTCTGGTGCTGACAGCGCCAATCGTTGCCATCCGTTGGTGGGGTGGATTTGAGGAGGTAGAACTTAACGCTTACGATCGCTTTTTGCGGCAACGACCGCCAGAAGAACCGGACGATCGTGTGGTTGTTATCACAATTGGCGAGCGCGATATTGAACAGCTACAGCAGTATCCAATTCACGATGGCACCTTTGCCGACTTGCTCGAAAAACTAGAAAGTTATCAACCCCGTGGCATTGGCTTCGATATCTCGCGGGATGTCCCCCACGGGCCACTAGCAGGGCGGAAGCGCTTGACCGAGGTGATTGCTCAAAGTGACACGATCATTTCAGGTTGTATGCTGAGCAGTGAAAAGTATCCTGGCTCTCCTCCAGCACCAGGAACCACTGATGAGCGCGTTGCTTTCGTTGAATCGCCTGAAGATTTTGACAAAACTGTCCGACGGAGTATTTTGATTTCGACCCCTACAGCAGCTGACCCCACCCCTTTGACCCAGCATCTTTGTAATACAGCACGGGAAGATAACGAAATTCTCTCTTTAAGCCTACACTTAGCTTTGATCTATCTTGAAGGAGCAGGCATTTCAGCAAAACCTGCTAATACAGGCGAAATTCAACTCGACCAGCAATTACTCAGTCGCATTAATGGCCGATTTGGTAGCTATACCCATGCTGACACGCCAGAGTATCAGATGATGCTGAACTATCGGGGAGCCAAGCAAGTCGTTCCTGAAGTTTCGATCAGTGATGTGTTGCAGGGAAAAATTACAGCTGCATCTATTCGCGATCGTGTGGTTCTAATTGGTAGTACTTCCCTAGTTTCTAAAGATCTAATTTCCACCCCTTACATCGAAACCGGAACAGATTCGGGTAATATGCATGGTGTGTTGGTGCACGCTCAAGCGGTTAGTCAGATTTTGAGTGCAGTATTAGATCAGCGGCAACTGATTCAGAGTTGGTCTGAAGTGGGAGAAATTTTTTGGATTTGGGGTTGGGCACTGGGTAGTGGTCTACTCGCTTTCTACAACCGACGATTAGAACTGTTTTTATTAGGAACCATTGCCACTGGATTAGCTGTAACAGGGTTGTGTTACGCGCTATTTCTTTACCAAGGGCTATGGGTTCCTTTCGTGCCCACGTTAATCACAGGGATTTTGACTGCTTTAGGAGTGCGTTTCATAGATCTTGCCAATCGAACTGGCTATTCTCAGGCGATCTATGAACAACTGCTAGAACAGTGGCGAGGAGGTGCTGGGCGCGATCGCAAAGGGGATTATTTAGAGCAGTTAGTTCTCCGGGCTAGGCTAGCACGGCATGACCAAACAGCTAGTGAGCTAATTACTGACAATGGTCAACTGAGGGAGACGACATCACCGCAAGTGAAAGCTTTGTATGAGCAGATTAGTCAACAGGTACAGCGAGATTTAGCCGCTGAGAAACCAGAGCCAATACTGCCCTCCAACAAACCTGGGAACGGCAATAGCAAACTTCAAGCTAGACAACTGCAAACTCTATTAAGTCGAGCTAGACAATCGCGTAGCCAATCCCTCAGCGGTTCTCACCACAACCCCGCTCAACAGCCACCCTCGGAGCCTCCGGTATGACCAACTCAATTCCTTCTCGTCTGACCATTTGCTTAGGTTCAGAAGCACCGAGCGATCGCATTGTTCCTACGTCAGCTGTAAGCCCTGCTGCCTATGCCGCGCCCGCTCAATTTTTGGATCTACCCCAGCCAGAAGATCTAGCAATGCTATCTCAAATAGCAGCCGAATTACTTCCTGATCCCTTAGCGGTTCAGCAGCTGAGTGAGCGGGTATTTGAACTCTTACAACAAGACTTGAGGCAGCAACGCGAGCGGAGTTACGGTTATAGGAGGCGCTGGTAATGGCAACCTTGAACAATAAGGCACCTGAGTTCAACAATGAGAAGTATGTGGACAATTATGTCACTACTAACCGCTTTTATGTCGAAATAGAAAGCCAGGTGACGGCTGCCTTTAGTGAATGCTCTGGTTTAGATGTCCAGATTGAAAAGGAAGTCTACCAGGAAGGTGGGGTCAACAACCAACAACGAATCTTTTTGAAACATACTAAATTTGGCGATGTTACCTTAAAACGAGGGATGACAGATGATCCAACGTTTTGGAAGTGGATTTATCAAAGCTTGAGTGTCGAAGACTTGCAACAGCAAATCGGAGAATCGAGACAGCGAACCGGAGAATCGAGACGGCGTAATATTAATATTTTGGTGTTTAACCAGGCTGGAGAAACTATGCAGGTTTGGCAGCTAATCGGAGCGGTACCTGTAGGCTGGAAAACACCTGGTCTCAAAGCCGACTCTAGCACAGTGGCACTGGAGGAATTGGTGCTGTCTTACGAAGGCTTAAAGGTGAAGCACAAGGCAAGAAGTGGGGGGGCCAGGGAGCAGAATGTACAACGAGATACTCATGGTTACTTCCCAGATTCGGAGTAGGAGGCTAGTAGTATGGCGATCGCCCCTGACTCAGCAACTGATTTCTCCCTACCTCCCGGTGATGTCCCTCTAGGCATCCAAAAGCCTTTGGGTCTCTTGATGGGTATAGGGCAGGGATGGCTCCAACCAAAATTCTTGACTCCTTTAGGAACGCGATCGCTCACTGTTTTAGATCCTGCTATTTTTCGCTCCGCCCAAGAACCTATTTCAGATTGGCGATCGCCCTTTGAGGATTCTCCTTTTTTCGATCCCCCTGAGTCTTCATCCACTGAAGCTGCATCACCCTCTCCTACTCCTGCCACTGTCCAAACAATTCCAAATTCGCAGCCTTCCAGCTCAGAGTCAGCGATCGCTCCTATGAGTGATGAAGAACCGCTAACGCCATTATCATCTGATGGTGTAGCTGTCCCTCCACCAGCGGGCCAAACTCCAGCGATCGCTCCTTTAAGTGATGAGGTGGCACCAACACCTGAACGGCCTGAGGACGTACTCGATTCTCCAGCAGCCAACCAGGAATTTGTACCTCAAACGCCTGTCGCCCAAGCAGAAAAACCGTCTGTCGATCACCCTATCGCTGCATCTATGCAGCTACAAGCGAAGGCTCTTCCGACCGAATCTACTGCTGAATCTAGAGAACTTAACCCTTACTCTTTAGAAACTCCATCCTCAAACTTCCCAGAAGAGATTGAAACACCTGCATTTGATAATTTAGAGTCTTCAAAAATAACAGAATCTCCTACTCAGTTGCCCAAGGAATCTGCTCAACCTGCTTCAAACCCTGCTTCCTTCACTACTCCACTTGAACGGACAGAATTACCAGAAGCAGAACCAGATTTGGCGATTGCTCAGCCCAATGACGATGGATTAACAGCATTACCCTCTTCTACTATCGAACCTCTACCTCTGCCTATAGATCGACAGGTAGAAGTGAATCAACAGGCAAAACTCGCGATCGCTCGTTCCGCTATTGATCTTCCACATTCACTGCACAAAACAGAACCCCCTGCGTCTCCCATTGCATCCGAGTCATTATCTATAGAAACCGCAGCAGAAGCAGGGATAGAGCTGCTCGACTTCCCTAAATCCCCAGCACAAACAGACCTGAGCTCCCCTACTGCAACAGCACGATCAGAAGCCGCGATCGCTTTACCTACAAGCAACCTAAGCGCTGAAGCTGGTTCACCACCAACTACTAGTTCTACAGAACCTGCGATCGCTCGATCAGCTAATCTTGAAGCAGGATCAGCTTTGCCTTCACCTGAGCCTGTTAATCAGCAATTCACGCCAATCGCCACAACTGGAACGGAAAATTCATCTCAGGTATTTGAAGAATTAGGGGATCAGCCTTCTCAACCATCCTCTTTGGTACAACGTGCAGAGTTAACACCAGAGTTGCCGGGATCGAATGACTCTGCGGCTCTATCGCTAGAGCAACCATTAGAAGATGCTCAACTTAATCAGATAACCTATCCTCTCTCAGAACAATCATCAGACCAACTACCATTACAAGCATCAGTTGCATCTGAACCATCTATAAATTTAGAAAATTTAGAGGCTCTTGCTCTTTCCGAGCCTCAAACCTCAGCACAATCTACTAACACAGAATCTTTGCCTCAAAGTTCTCAGACAGAGCTTTATCCTCAAACTTTTGACCAGTTTGCAGCCACTATCCCAGAGCCTAATGCTCAGCTTTCTGAGTCCTCTCAATCCAGTGCTGAGACTACACCCATTCAAACTGCCCTAAACGTGGAGCCAACTTCAGCAGAACAGCTTCAAGAGACAAATCAGGCCATTGATGCACCTGAGGTTGTACCTGTGCAGCTTCAAACTATCAGCGATCGCGAAGTTTTACCTGTTCAACTTCAATCTGCTGAGCAGATCTCAGCCCCTGATCCTATTGAGCAACAAGCTGAGGCGATCGCTACTGAAGATCCCAGCAGCAAAACGCAGCAAAACGCTGAGCCTACAATTTTGAGCCAGGAAGTTGCCACTCCAGCTAGTTCTGATTTCCAAGCCTACGATCGTCAGCCAGAGGAAATCGAACAACCCCTGATTCAGGCAAAATTTCAGGCAGACTCGGCAGACTCTTTGCTTGCTCCGGTTGAAACGAATAATTCAGTCCCAGTTCAGCCATTAGCAGAGTTAACACCAGAGATTCTGCAACCTAAAAGAGAATCTGTCCAAGATACTCAAGCAACTCCTCAAGAAGCGGAACTATCCCAAAGTGTAGACCATGAGGCTGGTGCTGCAGAAGCCGCTCCGATTGCTGCAACTGAGTCTAACTCAGAAGAGAATTCAACTGAATTACCGGAATTACCCACGGTTTTACAACCCTTATCCGTTTGGGAACCCCTGACCCAAACGACTCAAATGTCTCTGATCGATACTACTGCGATCGCTCCGTTGAGTTCTCCTGTCCAACCAGTGCAATCCGCAGTAGTACCAAGCATTCAGGCGAAAGGGGGCGATCGTTCTTCTGCCTCAACTTCACCCAGAGAGCAGAGCCAAAATAAAGCTATAAGCAGGGAAAATGCTGGGCCTACGGATTGGTCTAATATTGCTGAGTTATTCCAGACATCAGCCGAGTCCCGTTCTGAAACCCAAGCACCAGAAATTACTTCTAGCAATGGCTATACTGACCTGAATTTGTACCCAGAATCTCAGTCAGTTGTAGAGGAAATAGTCCAGCGACAGCCTATTCAGGCCGATGCACTTTCTGAAATTTCTGACTCATCTACGTCTAACGGCTCAGCTCAGACTGACCCAGATGCCGCCTCCCAAGTAGACAAGTCTTCTTCTTCCCCTGAACAACTTGAGCGGTTGGCTCAGGAAATCTATCGTTTAGTGCGGCAGCGACTAGCGCTGGAGCGAGAGCGAGGGGGACATCCTTATTTAGGGCGACTGTTGTAGTTGTTTGAGAGATCACAGATGACAGATTTTCAAAAAGCAAGATTGGTTCCTGTAACGGGAGAGACTGCCAAAGAGATTGAATTTATGTTCAATCCCACAGAGTTGAAATTTAGCCGCAGTATTGAGATTGAGCAGGCAAAGGGTTCCACCACAAAGAAGGGAGAAAATCAAACTAGCTTTAAGCACCCTAACCCATACCAACTCACGATTAGCAATGTCATCTTGGATACTTACGAAAAGCCAGAAGGAAAACGTAATGTATTAGAGCCACTCAAGTTATTTACCGATGCGCTCGCCTATGTAAAGGAGGGTGGTGGTAAAGGCAATAGTGAGGGTAAGTCAAAGCGACCACCAATCTATCGGTTTACTTGGGGAGGTAATGCTTATCTCAGGTGTTTTATCAAAACCTGTAATTTTCGACTTACCATGTTTTTACCAGACGGGACTCCGGTACGAGCAATTTTAGATTTAACCCTAGAACAGGTCGATACGAGTAAAAAAGAGCCTTCGCAAGGTACCCCTAAGATAGGGCAAGCTCAGCGAAAAAGCCAGGGTAGACCTGGGTTGGACTTACCAGAAGACGAGGTTGAAACCCTATATAACTAGTAGATTGGAAGCAAGCAATGCCGCCAAAATTCACCTACACGGCTGAACCGCATTTAGAGATTGAGGGGCAGCCAGCATCTCAAGAGCTGATGCAGGATATCCTGCAAATCTCGATTGAGGAGAGTTTGCATCTGCCCAGCATGTTTACCATTGTCTTTAATAACCCAGCATTTCCTGGCAGAGCTGAACAACAACTAGATGCCTTTCCTAAACGAGAGGACAAGCGGACATGGGAGAATGAGGATCAGCTTGCGATTGGTAAGTCGATTCGGATTGGCTTTACTAATAGCGCCACAGAAGCGAGTGAATTTCAAGATCAAAAACAGGATTGGATTATTTGGGGAGAAATCACTGCGATCGAAACCCATTTTACGTCTGGTTCTCAAGCTCCAATGGTGATTCGGGGCTACGATCGCTCTCATCGATTGCATCGAGGTCGTCATAACCGTTCCTTCCAGAACATGACTGATACCGATATTGTCAAAAAAATTGTTCGGGAAGTGGATATTCCAATCGGGAAAGACACGATTGATGACAGTGGTGCACCTCATGACTATGTGTTTCAAGAAAACCAAACGAATCTAGAATTCTTGCGAGAACGAGCTGCACGCAACGGGTTTGAGCTATTTGTGCAAGATGGAAAGTTGCATTTTCGCCAACCCAAGCAAGACCAGTCGTTAGAGCTAACTTGGCTCAAGGAGCTGACTAGTTTTCAAGTGCGAGTCAGCAGTGCAGAACAGGTGAGTGAGGTAGAGGTACGGGCGTGGGATTTTAAGCATAAGCAGGCGATCGTGGCGAACCGTAATAAGGCCAAAATCCTGACGGAGACGAGCTACGGCAAGGGTCAAAAAACTAGTTCTGCGTTTCAGGGTAAACCTGATTCTCCTAAACTGATCGTGGTTGATCAGCCTGTTGCCACTAGTCAGGAAGCAGAAAAAATGGCTCAAGCGTTGTTCAATGAACTGTGCGATGAGTTTGTACATGCTGATGCTCAAGCCCAGGGACATCCTGATATTCGTCCGGGGCGGGTGGTGACGCTGAATGGGATGGGCAAGTATAGCGGCAAGTATTATATTACCGAAACCCACCATACCTATAGCGAACGGGTTTATAGAACGGCGTTCAGTGTCAGAGGGTTGCGGGGTGGCGATTTGTTTTCCTTGTTATCTCCCCCGACTCGCTTGCAACCGGGGCAGACCCTGTTAATTGGCAAAGTGACTAATATTGATGATCCAGATGGGCTAGGTCGAGTTCGGGTCAAGTTTCCCACGCTGACAGAAGACCATGAGAGCCAATGGGCAAGAGTGGTAGCGATCGGGGCTGGTAAAGGGCGTGGTTTCGACTGTCTACCCGAAATTGATGATGAAGTGCTGGTCGGTTTTGAGCATGGGGATGTTCACCGCCCTTTCATTATGGGTGGATTGTGGAATGGCTCGGACAGCCCACCCGAAAAAGTGGGGGATTCGGTAGCTGGCAATCAGGTAAGACTACGCACGATTAAGACTCGGACGGGACATCAGCTGCAATTTGTGGAGGAACCTAAGGGCAGTAGCCAAGCTGGAATTTACATCAAAACCGCAGGGGGGCAGGAGGTGATGATCAATGATGGCGATCGCAGCATTAGCTTGTCATCAACAGGAAATTTGAAAATCCAAGCCAAAGGTAATATTGACATTAGTGCCAATGGGGTGATTACGGTTCAAGGGGCGATGATTCGGTTGAATTAGGAGGTGCAATGATGGGACAATCCGCTGCTCGTATTACTGATCCGGTCAGTCACCCTCTACCGTCTGTTTTGACGGGGGGGCCAGGAAGTCAAAATGTGGTTATTGGTGGCATTCCCGCATGGCGTGGCATCCCTATTGCGGCAGTTGGTGCGATTCAGAGTGCTAAGCAATCTTCTGATCTGGCGATTAAAAATGCTGAAGCTGCGACGCTGGCGGCTGTAGGTACGCCTGGTGCTCCTGGGGCTAAGGCTGCTGAAGAAACAACTAAGGCCACAGCAGCGACTACAATGGGCAATTTAATCACGACTTCGGCAATGGGGGCAGATATCCATACTTGCTCTACGCCTTTACCCATACCTCCCCACGGGCCTGGAGTGGTGATTGATGGTAGTCAGACGGTGTTGATCAATGGGTTGCCTGCTTGTTTTGTGGGGAATACCATTGTAGAAGCACTGGGGCCACCGAATAAGATTGTGATGGGATGTCCAACGGTGTTGATTGGGCCATAGTGCAGTTTTTCTGACATTCAAATATTGGTTTTGGTTGGATAAGGGGCTTCTGAAGCGCAGGGTTACGTTGGTTTTGCTGCTCTGTCACTGGGTAATTTGTTATGAAAGGTCAGTCTCATGTTCAGCGTCGTGCTTCGGAGTCTGCTGAGGGGCTTA
>NZ_JACJPK010000093.1:0-15218 GCF_014696035.1 Trichocoleus sp. FACHB-262
ATGCCATTGAGATACATTTTGATGCACAGTTGCTTGATGTCATCGGAGTAAGCCCAAGGACGGTAAGACTCGAGAAATTGGCGACCACACTGCTTGCACTGATAGCACTGTCTTCCGCGACGGTGACCGTTTTTAGCCGTGTGAGTGGAGTGACATTGAGGACATTTCATACCTTCATTGTGCCAAAGCCAGCATTACTCTTTCAGCAACGCCAATATTTGTTTAGGTCGAGTCAGCGGATTGTTCAAACACTTGTTTCAGAAGCGACAATCCTGCTTCGACTTGGGTGATGTCGTCATCACTGAGAGAGGTCAGCAGATCCCCAATGTACAACCGAGTTTGGGCGCGGGTTGCTTCCAAGTGTTCTTTGCCTGCTGGGGTCAACTTCAGGACCACTCGCCGCCGTTCTTCCGGATGGTCGCAGCGATCGACAAAATTGCGCTGCACCAAACGTTCGGTATTGGCTGAGGCTGTGGCCCGCGTCACGCCTAAATGGTCTGCCAGTTCTGACAGAGAAGCGCCGGGATTTTTATCGAGAAAGGCCAAGCTGCGGAATTGAGGCACTGAAATTTCTTCGTAAGAACCCCGCACCCGCATATCTGCTCGAATAAACCGCATCACGAGAGGGACAGTTTCCATCACTCTCGCCGCACATTGCTCTACAACCTTCTTCCGAGCAGGTTTTCTCGATCCCATTGGACGCTGATTCTCCCCAAGCCACAGATACGATGCATGATTTAGAGCACTCATTCTACTGTCTGTATGAATTGCCCTTTCTCTACTTTCGCTTAGATTGGGTGAAATAAGACACTACATGCCAACTTGGGGATAAAGTCGGCCACCAATGATCGTGAAAATGGTAATCACCAGCAATAAAATGGCGCAATCTAACCCAAACCCGTAGGTACTAGAACCATTTGCTAGCATCGTGCCTCGCAGGGCATCCACTTCATAGGTGAGTGGGTTGAGGTGAGAAAGCACCTGCAACCACTGGGGCATCAGAGTAATCGGATAAATGGCGTTGCTGGCGAAGAAGAGAGGCATCGTCATCAGTTGCCCCATGCCGTTGAATCGCTCTCGCGACTTCACTAAACAGGCAACGATTATCGAAAAGAGGGAAAAACAGGCTGCACCCAGCAACACAATCAGCACGACTCCGGCGATCGCCACGGGGCTAGGATTGAGCTTCACCCCTAACAGCAGCGATAACAGATAGACAATAGCCACCTGAGACAAGCTGCGAATCCCTGAAGCCAAGGCTTTGCCCAGCACCATTGCCTCCCGTGGCGTGGGGCTAACCAAAAACTTATGCACGATCCCCAGGTCTTTTTCCCAGATGATTGACATGCCGCCACTAAAAATGGAGACGAAGAGAACACTCTGAGCCAGAATTCCCGCCGCCATGAAATCCAGGTAAGGCAGATCCCCAGTAGGAATGCCGCGAATGCGAGTAAACACTTGACCGAAAATCAGCAACCAGAGCGTGGGTTGGACCGCTCGCAAAAACAAATCACTGGGATCGTGGCGGAGTTTGCGGACTTCTAGTTCTGTAATCACCAGCGTTTTGTTGATCAGTTCAGCGATCGCCCCCCATCCCCGACTCAGCGGATGCGATCTGGGCTTATCCCAACCGTTGAGTGGTACGTCGAGTTCTTGAAGTTTCACGGTAGCTAGCTCCTGTGGTTAATTGGTCTCCGGTGTAGTGGATAAACACGTCATCCAAGGTTGCATCACGCTGATTTAGCGAGGCTTTGAGCTCAGCAGGCGAACCTGTGGTAATCACGCTACCTTGGTGCATAATGGCAACGCGCTGACATAACGCATCTGCTTCATCGAGAAAATGGGTGGTGAGAAACACAGTGGTGCCGTAATCAGTACAGAGCTGCCGCACCAAGGCCCAAACTGAGCTACGAGCCAACGGATCTAAACCCACGGTGGGTTCATCCAAAAAAAGAATCTGGGGACGATGCAAAATGGATTGTGCCACCTCCAACCGTCGAATCATGCCGCCGGAGTAGGTACGCACCAAGCGATCGGCTGCATCCTGCAAACCCATGAACGCCAGCAGTTCTCGAATCCGGCGATCGCGTTGGGTGTAGGGAATATCATAGAGTTTGGCGAAGATCAACAAGTTCTCATAGCCAGTCAAACTGCCATCGGCAGAGAGCGCTTGCGGTACATAACCAATGACTCGCCGTACCGCTGCTGCCTGACGGGTGACATCAAAGCCTGCGATCGCCGCTTTGCCACTGGTCGCGGGAAGTAAAGTGGTCAGTATTTTGATCACGGTACTCTTGCCTGCCCCATTCGGCCCCAGCAACCCAAAAACCTCACCCGGTTGTACTGCCAGATTTACGCCATTCACTGCCGTAAATTTGCCGAAGCGACGAGTTAGGGCTTGGGTTTCCAACAGTGGACGCTGACTGACCAAAGATGGAACGGGTGAAAAGGCTTCTGGCTCTGGAAATCCTGCATCTTGAATCGATTGCCTCATGGATACCGTTGTTTTCTAGTTAGACTCTCTAACAATTAGTAACATACCTATTTACTGATTCATTAGATTATCTAACAATTAGTTAACCCGATAATTTGTTCCAAAAATACTTGTATTTACCCAGCGACTATGACATACTCCAAAGTTAATCTACGGTAAATCGGTAGATAAACAGTAGTATTTGAATGGGTACTAACCCTGTGATTGAACTTGTCAGTGCCTCCCGTTGCATCCAATGCAATTTATGTGTCACGGCTTGCCCCACCAATGTCTTTGATAAAGTTCCTGGCAAGCCCCCCACGATCGCTCGCAAAAGTGATTGTCAGACCTGTTTTATGTGCGAATTGTATTGTCCAGTAGATGCCCTCTATGTGGCTCCTAACGCTGATGAGTCGGTGCCTGTGGATGAAGCGGAATTAGTCGCTGCAGGCTTGCTGGGGAGCTACCGAGAAGATGTGGGCTGGGGAAAGGGACGCAAAAAATAGCAGATCTCCTCTCAGCTAGAGAGTCACTATTCATTCACATAGATCATGATTCATCGACTTGGGCGACGCAAATTTCTCAATCACTTTCTCACCTCTTTGACTACCTATGCCCTGGTAGTAACGGCTGCAAGTTGTTCTTCGCAACAAAGCCAAATTAACTCTACGGCGATCGCCAACAGTGCCTCTGCTACCAGCTCAGTCGCCAAAGCTGGAGATCAGGCAGTGTTGCGCGTTGGCTTCATTAGTACCGAAAGTCGAGTGCCATTGGGTCCGGAGGGATGGGCACACCAAAAAGGCTGGTGGAACCAGGAACTAAAAAGCCTGGGGATTCAAGAAGTTCGCTTTGTGCCCTTTGATGGTGGACCCGCGCTGAATGAAGCCCTTTCCAGCGGAGCGCTAGACCTAGGCTTATATGGGGACACACCAGCCTTGGTGGGGCGATCGGCAGGCTTGCCTACGAAGCTGATTAATCAAACTCGTGTTGGTCAGGATGCCTGGTTGCTGACCAAGCAAGACGACGTGCGATCGCTAGCAGACCTCAAAGGCAAGAAGGTAGGGGTCGCTAAGGGCACTTATCTCCATCGCTATCTGATTGGTTTGCTAGAGGAGAACAAACTCACGTCAGACGTGAAAATTATCCAAATGAAACCAGCCGATGCCAGAGCCGCGATCGAACGGGGAGATATTGTGGCCTATCCGTTTGCAATGGGGGTAGGGCCAACCTTGCTAGAGCAGGGATTCCGAGCGATCGACCAAGCCAGTATCCATGATGATTTGGTCGGAACCGGGGTCAGCATCGTCACGGAAGCTGCCTTAGCTAAATATCCGGAACTGCCTAAACAGTGGAACCAAACTCGGCAAAAGGCTCTGGCAGACATCAAAGCCAACTCAGAAGCTTTCTACCAATTTGCCGCCAAGGAGAGTGGAGGGTTGTCGTTGTCAGCAGCGAAAGCGTCTTATCCTCTCAATCTCTACCCCACGGAACCTTTCAACGACAGAGGCTTGCAGCTCTTGACCTCGACCAAACAATTTTTAGCAGAGCAGCAGTTGTTGAAGTCTGATTTTGACATCAAAGATTGGCAAGCTGCGAATCCTTAACCCCTTTCCATATTTTGATCTGAAGGAGCGAATGTATGAATCGTCAAATCACGAGCGATGCCGCTTCCAGCCATGTTTCGGGCCTGAATTTGACTGCCGATGTCTTGGTGATTGGGGGTGGACCCTCTGGCGCTTGGGCCGCTTGGAGTGCTGCCAGCAATGGAGCCAAGGTGATCTTGGTAGATAAAGGCTACTGTGGCACCAGTGGCGCAGCCGCAGCATCAGGCAATGGTGTTTGGTATGTGGCCCCCGACCCAGAGCAACGGGAAGCAGCAATGGCGAGCCGCGAGGCGATGGGTGGTTTTCTGGCTCAGCGATCGTGGATGGAGCGAGTGCTCGATCGCACCTATGACAACATTAATTCTCTAGCGGATTTGGGATATTCTTTTCAGTCAGATGCCGAGGGCAAACCGATTCGGCGATCGCTGCAAGGCCCAGACTACATGCGCTTCATGCGGAAGCAGATCCGCCAGGCTGGAGTCAAAATTTTAGACCATAGTCCCGCCCTAGAATTACTGGTAGATAGCGACGGAGCCGTTGCGGGAGCCAGTGGCATCAACCGGAATACACAAGAACCTTGGACCGTGAAAGCAGGCGCAGTCGTGATTGCCACGGGGGGCTGTGCCTTCCTCAGCAAAGCCTTGGGTTGCAACGTGTTGACTGGAGATGGTTACTTGATGGCAGCCGAAGCGGGCGCTGACTTCTCCGGCATGGAATTCTCCAATGCCTATGCCATCTCTCCCGGTTTCTCCTCAGTCACCAAAACTCGTTTTTACGACTGGGCTTCCTTCACCTACGAAGACGGCACGGTGATTGAAGGCGCAGGCTCGAAGCGGGGACGCTCGGTGATTGCCAAGACACTGTTGAGCCAGCCTGTCTATGCTCGCTTGGATCAAAATATGACCGAAGAGACGAAAGCCTGGATGCGGGGATCTCAACCCAACTTCTTTGTGGCATTCGATCGCGCGGGCATTGATCCCTTTAACCAACGCTTCCCGATCACGATGCGTCTGGAGGGCACAGTTCGCGGTACAGGCGGTATTCGCATCACCGATCGCACCTGCACCACCTCTGTTCCCGGACTCTATGCCTCAGGAGATGCTGCTACTCGCGAATTAATCTGTGGTGGATTTACCGGAGGGGGGAGCCACAATGCGGCCTGGGCCATGTCATCGGGTTACTGGGCAGGACAATCCGCTGCCACCTTTGCTCAAAGCTTGGGAGAGCAAGCAACTCAGCGACATGTGCAAGGCGTGGGGACAGCAGGATTACGGGGTGAGGGAGGGCGATCGCTGACTGCTCAAGAGACGATCGCCGCAATTCAGGCAGAAGTGATGCCCTACGATCGCAACCTGTTCCGATCAGGGTCTATGTTGAATGAGTCGCTGGGCCGCTTAAACAGTTTGTGGCAGGAGATTCGCAATAGCGCCACCCCCACTGCTAATGATGTGATTCGCTCTCGTGAAACAGCGGCAATGGTAGCTACGGCTCGCTGGATGTATAGCAGTGGTTTGCAACGGCAAGAATCTCGCGGCATGCACAAACGCCTGGATTACCCCGAACAAGACCCCAACCAAAAGCACTACTTGATTAGCGGCGGCTTAGACCAAGTTTGGGTGAAAGCTGAGCCGATCCAACCTCAGGTCGCTGCACGAGAACTGGTCGCTTTATAACCTGAGACCAAAATCTATCTTTTCAGATCATGACCTTTACTGCACCTGCTCCAACTAATGCTTCTAACCTGCTACGCGATCGCTACGGTAGCGCGTTTGATCTCACCCTAGAGGCTCCTTGGAATAGTAGCCTGACAACCTTGTTATCTCACCGTTCTGTGCGTTCCTATCTCTCCAAGCCCCTCCCTAGTGGAACACTGGAAACCCTGATTGCGGCTGCCCAGTCTGCTTCCACATCTTCCAATCTGCAAACTTGGAGTGTGGTGGCGATCGAAGATCCAGAGCGCAAAGACCGCTTAGCTCAACTGGCAGGGAATCAAGCCCATATCCGTCAGGCTCCGCTATTTTTGGTTTGGTTAGCTGATCTGGCTCGCCCTACTCACATCGCAGAACAAAGAGGATTCGCTCACGACGGGCTGAACTATTTAGAGATGTTTTTGATGTCGGCGATCGATGCTACTCTGGCTGCCCAGAACGCTGCTGTGGCCGCAGAATCTCTCGATTTGGGCACCGTCTACATTGGCGGCATTCGCAACCAACCCGCCGTTGTGGCCGCAGAACTGGGTTTGCCGAAACAGGTCTTTGCGGTGTTCGGTCTCTGTATCGGTTATCCCGATCCCGCCAACCCAGCCGCGATTAAACCTCGTCTCCCTCAATCAGCGGTGTTGCATCGCGAAACCTACACCCTGGAAGCCCAAGATGCCGCGATCGCCCATTACAACGAGATCATGGCAGCCTTTTATGACCAGCAAAACATGAAGGTTGAGGGAGATTGGACCCAGCATTCTAGCGATCGCGTCGCCAGTGCCGAATCGTTACGCAATCGCGCCCATCTCCATGACATTCTGCATCAGCTCGGCTTTGAGCTGCGTTAATTTATCCTTGCTATTCCTTGCTATTCATTTATGACTCTCGCCTTTAACCCGCCACCCGCTATTAGAACCCCTCTCGTAGACCAAAACACTATTCATCGTCGTGGTACTGGTTTACGAGCCATCGACCACATGAAAACCTTCCTGGGATACACCCTATTTACGCCGTTGACTGGCCAAGGTGAGGTGTATTTAACCGATATCAAAGGGAAAGTGGTACACGAATGGCATTTGCCCTATGCACCTGGGCCTTATGGTTATTTGCTCCCCAATGGCAATCTGTTTTATAACGGCAAAGTTCCCGAAGCGCAGAGCCGTTTTCCCATGTGGTCGCTCTTTAAGGGCGGCGTGGTCTTAGAGGCCGATCGCCACGGCAACATTGTCTGGGAATATCATCATCCCGATCACCATCATGATGCCTGCCAACTTCGCAATGGCAACACCTTGATTTTGTGCATCGAGAAGATTCCGCGATCGCTAGTGGCTCAAGTTAAAGGCGGCATCCCTGGTACCGAAGCAGAGGGCGACATCTATGCCGATGTGATTCATGAAGTTACACTTGGCGGAGAGATTATCTGGAGTTGGCATGCTTATGAGCATCTTGATCCAGAAACCGATGTGATTAATTATCAAGATCCCCGCCACGAGTGGACTCACGGCAACTCAGTCAGAGAACTGGCAGATGGCAACATTATTTTGAGTTTTCGCAATATTTCCACCGTCGTAATTGTCGATCGCACCACCGGAAACATTACTTGGAAACTTGGAAGAGAAGTACTGGCACAACAGCATTTTCCCCACGAATTGCCAAATGGTAACCTGCTGATTTTCGATAACGGCGCACACCGTCAATACACAGCCCTCAACTATTCCCGCGTAATTGAGGTAAACCGCCAAACCCAAGCAATTGTCTGGGAGTACACAGATAATCCTCCGCAAAACTTCTTCAGCCCCTACATCTCCGGGGCGCAACGCTTAGCCAACGGCAACACCCTGATTACAGAAGGCTCCTTTGGACGCTTGTTTGAAGTCACATCTGACGGTGAAGTGGTTTGGGAATATGTCAATCCGCACTTCGGTGGGCGATCGCTCGATTCCGCCCCTGTAGCTCGCGGCGAACAAAATTCTGTCTTCCGTGCCTTTCGTTACACCCGTGAAGAGATCCCTTGGCTCTAAGTGAAACCTAACCTCTTTTTGGCAAGAACATGAAATACAACAAATTAGGTGACAGCGATTTACAGGTTTCTGAAATTTGCTTAGGCACTATGACCTTTGGGCAACAGAACACCATTACCGAGGCTCATCAACAACTCGATTACGCGATCGCTCAAGGTGTCAACTTTATTGATGCCGCAGAGATGTATCCTGTGCCAGTGCAGGAAGACACGCAGGGTTTAACCGAAGCCTATATTGGTGAATGGCTCAGCCGTCAACAACGGGATCAACTGATTGTTGCCACCAAAATTGCTGGACCCGGACGTGATTTTCATTGGCTACGGGATGGAGAGCAAAAGATCGATCGCAAAAATATTGAGCAGGCTGTAGACGCTAGCCTCAAACGCTTACAAACTGATTACATCGATCTTTATCAACTTCACTGGCCTGATCGCTATGTGCCGCGTTTTGGCGAAACCGTGTTTGACCTTCGCAAAGAGCGAGAAACAGTGGCGATCGCAGAGCAACTTGCTGTATTCGCAAATGTGATCAAAGCAGGCAAAATTCGTCATCTCGGTCTCAGCAACGAAACTCCTTGGGGTATCTCTGAATTCAGCCACTTAGCCAAACAACTCGGTCTACCCAAAGTCGTTTCCATTCAAAATGCCTACAGTTTGGTGAATCGCGTGTTTGATGCTGCTTTGGCAGAAGCGAGCTATCGCGAAAATGTGGGGCTCCTCGCCTACAGCCCGCTGGCCTTTGGTCTGCTCTCTGGTAAATATCTCAATGGTGCTCCCAGCCACGCCCGTCTGAATCGTTTTGAAGGGTTTGGCGGACGCTATCGCAAACCTAACGTTGCAGAAGCGGTCGCTGCCTACATTGAGATCGCTCGCGCCCACAATCTCAAACCCGCTCATCTGGCGCTGGCTTTTGTTCGCAGCCGTTGGTTTGTCACCAGTACCATTATCGGTGCCACCACATTGGAGCAATTACAAGAGAACTTAGACAGTGTGAACGTCACGCTCGATGAGTCAATTTTGGTTGAGATTGATGCCATTCATACTCGTTATCCCAACCCTGCGCCCTAAGCGAGTTTGTTGTTTTTCTTGAGAGATAGCCAACAATGACAATTGTTCAAATTTATAGTGCCAAAGCCTGTCCTTTTGCCCACCGCACTCGGTTGGTGTTGTTAGAGAAAGGAATTGACTTCGAATTAACTGAGATTGACCTGCAAAATAAACCTGCATGGTTTTCTCAAATCTCACGTTATGGCAAAGTTCCAGCAATTAAACATGGCGATCATGAGATTGTCGAGTCTGCCATCATCAACGAATATTTAGAGGAAGTGTTTCCAGAACCACCACTTTTACCAAGTGAACCAGGAGCCAGAGCGATCGCCCGCATCTGGATTGACTACGCCAACACCCGCTTTGTCCCTGCATTCTCAAAATTGCTGCGCGGCAAAACAACGCAGGAACAAGAACAGGGAAGACAAGAGCTAGAGGAATCTCTCTTGTATATCGAGCGAGAAGGATTTGGCAAATTATCAGGAGAAGGGCCTTACTGGTTTGGTAATTCCCTGAGTCTCGTCGATCTCACCTTCTATCCCTGGTTTGAACGGCTCCCGACGTTGAAAGAGTATCGCAACTTTAGCCTGCCTGCTGAGGCAACTCGCATCCAGAACTGGTGGCATGCTGTGCGCGATCGCCCCTCGGTTCAAAGTATTGAAAATCCTGTCAGCTTCTATTTAGAACGCTACGCCAGATTCGTCACTACTCCTGCCACTGCTGGAGCTGCCCGCAACTAAAAACTACAGCCCTAAATGACTTACAAGGGAGGAGATCAGCTGATCTTCTCCCTTAATATTTGTTATAGGGCAGAAAACTGACAGCTTGTAAAGCATATTTTTAACAAAAACCTAATTCTTAATCTATAAATAAACCATAAAATTGTTCTTTCTTACACTAAAAAATTGTAACTTTCAAAACCTCATTTTAGTATTCCCAATGTCTAGAAATAAAGCTATTTAAATCAATCCATCAATTTCAGAAAGATGCTTTAAAAGTACAGAGATATCAAGCGAAAATGCTTGATTTTTAACTACAGCCATGCGAAACTATCATTTATTAAATACGGTAAGTCGATTGATTTACCGTAGATTAATCACAAAAGTCAGTTAGAGACAACACCTTAAACGTAAGAACTGGCAGATAGGATGTTTTATAAGCATTGACTGGCTTATTGAAAGACTTTAACCACTGCACGAATCTAAGTAAGGACTAGAAATTTGAGCTGGGTTCGCTTTAGTTTTGGAGATTTTTGACATGGGATCTGAACCTCGGGGTATGCATGTAGCGATTGAAGGAATGAAAAAATCCTTTGGTCATCAGACTGTTTTGGAAGGAATTGATCTGGAAATATTGCCTGGAGAATTTGTGGCGATCGTTGGGCGTAGTGGCTGTGGTAAAAGTACATTACTTCGCTTGGTCGCGGGATTAGATGCACCCACAGAAGGTGATATTTACTTGGACGGAAAACGTTCTTATCGCCTTAATCCTACTGTACGCATGATGTTCCAAGATGCGCGACTTTTGCCTTGGGAGAAAGTGCTATCTAACGTAGAACTAGGTTTATTCGGCTCCAGTGGTTCTGTCCGCAGCAAAGCCTTGGAAGTGCTCCATGCGGTTGGGCTACAGGAAAGAGCATTTGAGTGGCCTTCTGTCCTATCGGGTGGTCAACGCCAACGGATTGCTTTAGCAAGAGCCTTGGTGAGTGAACCACCTTTACTGCTGTTAGATGAGCCACTAGGAGCCTTAGATGCCCTGACTCGGATTGAAATGCAACAGCTCTTGGAGAAACTTTGGCAGGAGCAGCAGTTTACCTCCCTTTTAATCACTCATGATGTCGAGGAAGCAGTGGTCCTAGCAGATCGAGTTGTGCTCATCGAGAACGGTCGCATTGCCCTGGATCATCGTATTGACCTACCGCGACCGAGAGAACGGGGGAATGCTGTCTTTGCTCAAACGGTCGAGAAGATTCTACGCCGCGTTATGGGTAGACCAGAACCGAATCAAAATGTGTTTGCGATCGCTTCTTAAATTTCTCGAATTGTTCCCTGCTCACCTTACTCAGTTTCTCAATGGCTACAACAATTTTCACCCCAGATCCAACCTTATTTCAAGGCGCTGCTTGGTACTATGCCCGCTATCGATCGCGCTATCCTCAAGCCCTGTTTGATCTGTTAGCTGACCTCTTCAACTTGGATAGTGCAGAACGATTACTAGATCTCGGTTGTGGGGCTGGATTAGTGGCGATCCCTTTTAGCAATCAGTTTGCAGAAGTCGTAGCGATCGATCCAGATGCAGAGATGTTGCAGGAAGCTCAAGCAGAAGCAAAGACACTCGGCATCAATCACATTCGTTGGATACAGGATCGCGCAGAGTCGATTTCTCCTGAATTAGGTCAGTTCCGCTTAGCTACGTTTGGTCGTTCCTTCCACTGGATGCAGCGAGAATTGGTTCTAGAGAAACTGTCTCCCTTATTGTCCGAGGGCGGAGGCATTGCCATCCTCAAAACCGGAGATGATCCTTGGAATAGTTCTCTGCCCTAGAAGCAAGCCGCGATCGCTACTGTCAAACGCTGTCTAGGAGAACAACGTCGCACAGGTCAAGCAGGCAAGGGCTTTTGGAAAAACCTAGAAGTACCTCACGAAGAAGTGCTGGCACAGTCAAAATTTGTCCAGCAAAAAACCTTTGATCTCACCTTCGAGAAAACTTGGACTGTTGACTCTTACCTAGGTTATCTCTATTCCACTGCCTTTGCACTGCCATCTTTTTTTGGCAGCGATCGCGAAAAATTTGAGGCAGATCTGAAAGAGTCTCTACTGGCCGTTGAACCTTCAGGACACTTCACAGAAGAACTGACAGCCAGCGCCTTGGTTGCTTGGAAATAAAACCATTTCCGCATCATCACCAAAGCTATGAATTCACATATTCGCATTCGTCGTCGTCGCTTCCTCCAGGTTGCAGTACCTGGAATGCTAAGTTTATCGACCACTCTTGCATTAGGTAGTTGCAGCAAATCAGCTCAAAACACAGCAACTTCTAGCACTAACCCCTCTGACATCAAAACCAAAGTGTTGCGGATGGGGTATCAACAAGCAGGAGATCTCGTCAGGGTTACAGGAGTATTGGAGAAACGTCTAGAGCCATTAGGCATCAAGGTGGAATGGGCTCAGTTTGCCCAAGGTCCACAACTGATGGAAGCCATGAATGTGGGCAAAGTAGATGTTGGTTCTGTGGGCGAAACACCACCTATTTTTGCTCAAGCCGCTGGTGCAGATATTGTTTATGTTGTGGGGTCAAAGCGAACACCAGAAACAGGCCGTAGTAGCATTATTGCCGTGCCTCCAGAATCTCCGATTCAAAAGCTCGAAGACATTAAAGGGCAAGAAGTGGTGTTTCAAAAGGCATCAGCTTCTCACTATTTCGTCCTCCGGGCTCTACAGGAAGTCGGTTTGAAGATCAATGATATCAAGATCCGCAGCATGCCTAACGTAGATGCCAGAGGTGCCTTTATTGAAGGCAGAATTCCAGTTTGGGTATCAGGCGATCCACATTATGCTTTGGCCGAAAAACTCGGTAGGATTCGTGTGATCAAGACTGCTGAAGGGTTAGATTCCCCGGGTGGATATTATATCAGTGGTCGCAAATTTGCAGAAGAAAATCCAGGACTGCTAAAGATTGTGATCGAGGAGATCGACACGATTGAGCAGTGGGCGACCAACCACCGCTCCGAAGCTGCAAAACTGATTGCACCAGAGCAAAAACTTTCCCTTGATGTGGCAGAGAGAGTCGTCGGTCGTCGCACCTTTGGACGTAGAGCGGTCAGTCCAGCGTTGATTCAGGATCAGCAACGAGTTGCAGATTTGTTCTACGAAAATGATCTTCTACCTAAGCCTGTCAACATTTCGGCAGCTCTGTTATCGAGTGCTCTCTATGCAGCGATTACCCCCACCACCATCAGCCAGCGATAGAAACTTTCAGCAAACCTAACGAATCACGATATCAGTTGTAAGAGGAATTTTCATGGTTCTCGTTGCATCCTTTAAGTCACAGCAGCAAGGCATTCTGAAGCGAGTTCTAGCGGTTGCTGTGCCAGGTTTCATGATGATTGCAACCGCAATCACAGGTTGCACAAGCCAAGCTCCCAATGCCCAAAACTCCATAGACAAAACCAACTCACCTGGCACTGGTATTAAGACCAAAGTGGTTCATGTGGGCTATCAATCCTCTGGTGACATCGTCAGATTAAAAGGTGTTCTAGAGAAGCGGTTAGAGCCATTAGGAGTCAAGGTGGAATGGGCACAGTTTCCCGCTGGACCGCAACTCATGGAAGCCATGAATGTGGGTAAAGTAGATATCGGTTCGGCAGGAGAAACACCCCCCATCTTTGCTCAAGCGGCAGGAGCCTCTTTAGTTTATTTGGCAGGTCGGCAACCTTCCACAGGTGAAGGTAGCGGCATTGTGGTTCCTCAAGATTCACCCATTAAAACGGTTGCCGATCTCAAAGGAAAGCGCGTCATCTTCCAAAAAGGCTCTGCCTCTCACTATCTATTGGTGAAAGCCCTGGATGAAGTAGGGCTGAAGTATAACGATGTCCAAGCCGTAAGTATGCCGCCAGGAGATGTCCGAGAAGCCTTTATTCAGGGCAAAGTCGAAGCTTGGGTGACTTGGGACCCCCACCTAGCGATCGCCCAAAAAATTGCCAATGGGCGAGTTCTCAGAGATGCTAAAGGCATTGCTACCCAGGGTGGATTTTACCTGGCTTCTAAACAGTTTGCTAAGGAAAACCCAGAATTGGTTCGGCTGATTTTAGAGGAAGTTGACAAACTGGGAGAATGGGCAGAAAGCAACCCCAAAGAAGTTGCTCAACTTCTAGAACCAGAGTTAAAGCTAGATATTTCGCTTTTAGAAACAGTGAGTCAGCGGCGGCGATATCGCCTAAGACCCATTACGCCTGAGCTAATTGCTGAGCAGCAAAGAATTGCTGATTTGTTCTACAGCAATAAGGTGTTGCCCAAACGAATTGATCTCAAAGAGGCCACACTCACACCTGAGGAGTATGCAGCCATTACTCCAACCACCATCAGCCAAAAATAACTGCTGACCTCGATAGCACAATCATCTTTAGTCCCATCTTCTTTGTCTTTACCACGTCCTATGGTTAACTACAAACTTGATGCCCGACGATCTTCATTGAGTCGTCATTCTTTCGCCAGCAAATTAGCTGTTCTGCTCAGCGATCGCCGTATTCAAGCCTTGATCCCCTGGGCTTTTCCAGTCTTCATTCTCATTGTGTGGCAATTGCTCTCCTCGTTCGGGATCATTCCTACGCGAATTCTACCTGCGCCCTTAGCCGTGGTCACAGCAGCAATCCGCCTTAGTCAGACTGGAGAGTTGTTCGTCAATATTGGTGTGAGTGCGAGACGAGCGATCTCAGGCTTCATTATTGGTGGCAGCATCGGCTTTCTTTTAGGATTATTTAATGGCATCTCCCCAATTGCTGAGAAGCTATTTGATACCTCCGTTCAAATGCTACGCACCATTCCCAACTTGGCACTGCTACCGCTCGTGATTTTGTGGTTTGGCATTGGGGAAGAAGCCAGACTGTTTCTGGTCGCATTGGGAGTAATGTTTCCCATCTACCTAAATACCTTTCATGGTATCCGCAACGTCGATCCAGGCTTAATTGAGATGGGGAGAGTGTACGGACTCAATACCTGGGCCTTATTCTGGCGAATCATCCTCCCAGGTGCGATGTCATCTATTTTAGTCGGCATTCGCTTCTCCTTAGGAATTATGTGGTTGACCTTAATTGTTGCTGAAACAATCGCGGCTGATTCAGGCATCGGCTACATGGCCACAAACGCCAGAGAATTCATGCAAACCGATGTCGTTGTTTTAGCGATCGTCATGTATGCCCTGTTTGGTAAGTTGGCGGACGCGATCGCCAAAGCCTTGGAACGCAGGTGGCTCCAATGGAATCCCACTTATATAAAGACTTGAAGGAAGTTATTACCCTTCTCTCAAAAAACTTCCGATGATAGCTATCCATCGTCAGACCTTTCTTTGCAAATAGGAAAAAGTGTGAGAATGCTCACATCTTGCACCCAGGCTTGAAAGGTGAGAGAAAGGGCGTGAAACCAATATGCTGCAAGAACAATGGACATTCTTGCCCACGCCCAAGAACTAATCTATCACTTGCTCGATGGGATGCCGACTCGCTACCAGCGTCAAAACTTGCAAGCTTTGTTGGAGTTGTTTCTCATCCTTCTTTTGTTACTTTGGTGAGGAAAAATTAACTTGGGAATAGCTGTGATTCTAGCTGACCTATGCTTGAGCAACGAGATCCGGTCGCAACCGTTAGCTTTATTGATGAC
>NZ_JACJPK010000094.1:0-48893 GCF_014696035.1 Trichocoleus sp. FACHB-262
TACATAGAGGCGGTTGTCGGTGCTGGTGACCCAGTTACAGAACTGCTCCCACAGGTTGGCGCTTTCGCGTCTCTGTAGAGTGGTAGTCATGTCTGGATGAGTGCTTATTACTTAAAGTTGGATGAATCTATGTAAAGTAGGGCGAACCCCACTTGATCTATAGATTAATCACTTTGTTGAGCTTTGTAAAGTAGTTTTCTCATGTTTCTATCGCCAGTTAGAGCGATTAACCGGGAGGCCAGGCCAGCGGTCGCCCGCCGAGAATGTGCAAATGCAGATGGGGAACGGTTTGACCCCCATCTTCCCCATTGTTAATTACAACTCTGTAACCGTTTGCTAAGCCTTCTTGCTCTGCCACGCGCTTTACAGTTAGTAATAAATGCCCCATCAATGCATGATTCTGCGATTCTGCATCTGCAAGCTTGGCGATCGGCTCTTTGGGAATCACCAGGATATGGACAGGCGCTTGCGGATTCACGTCTCTAAAGGCAAGGGCCAAGTTGTCTTCATAAACAATATCCGCTGGAATTTCGCGGCGGATAATTTTGCCAAAAATCGTGTCTGTTTCGCTCATAGCCAGAATTTCTTGAGGTTAGCTGCAATTTTAAGGGGCGATCGCAACATCAGCATGAAGAATCCTCGAATTTGAGTGACTGAATCAATCTGGCTAGTAAATAGCAAGTGTTTTCAATCGTTAGTAAAGGCGAACCCGAGCATGTTGGTGTATAGGCGATCGCGGGCATTCTACGGCTAGAAGTCTCAGGTATGACCGAGTGCTGGCCAGGATTTGGAGTGCATCCCTCGTCGGGATTGATGCGGTGAAGGTTGGAGTCGAGGTGGATGTCTCCGGTGGGCTCCCAGGCATTGTCTTGGTAGGTTTACCTGGCACTGAAGTGCAGGAGTCGCGGGAACGAGTCAAAGCAGCCCTAAAAAACGCGGGCTACGCCTTCCCTATGCGAAAGATTGTGATTAACCTCACACCAGCCGATCTGCGAAAAGAAGGCCCCAGCTTCGATTTGCCCATTAGTGTGGGAATCATGGCTGCCTCTGAGCAGGTGAGTGCAGAACTGTTGGGCGATTATTTGTTTCTAGGGGAAGTCTCGCTAGACGGTAGCCTCAGACCTGTGGCTGGCGTATTACCGATCGCGGCAGCAGCACAACAAATGGGAATCACAGGCTTAGTTGTGCCTGCGGGCAATGCCCCCGAAGCAGCCGTAGTCAAAGGTTTAGCAGTCTATGGCTTTCAGAATTTAGCGGAAGTGGGCAACTTCCTCAACCAGCCTGAGCAGTATCAGCCTGTGCAAGTAGATGGTCAGGCAGCATTAGCGCGATCGCGTTACACCGGACAAGACTTAAACGAGGTCAAAGGTCAAGCTCATGCCCGTCGCGCCTTGGAAATTGCCGCAGCGGGTGGTCACAACTTAGTTTTCGTTGGCCCTCCCGGTAGCGGTAAAACCATGCTGGCTCGTCGTTTGCCTGGGATTTTACCGCCATTAACTTTCGCCGAATCACTCGAAGTCACTCAGATTCATTCGGTTGCGGGCTTGCTCAAAGAACGAGGTTCCTTGGTTAGCGATCGCCCCTTTCGTAGTCCCCACCATTCTGCCTCTGGTCCTTCGCTCGTAGGCGGTGGCAGTTTTCCTAGACCTGGGGAAATCTCACTGGCGCATCGTGGAATTTTATTTCTTGACGAATTAACAGAATTTAAGCGAGATGTTCTAGAGTTTTTGCGGCAGCCGCTAGAAGACGGACATGTGACGATTTCTCGGACGCGGCAGTCGGTGTCTTTTCCCGCCCAGTTCACCCTGGTTGCTAGTACTAATCCCTGCCCCTGCGGTTACTTTGGGGACACAATTCAGCCTTGCACTTGTTCGCCGCGCCAACGGGAGCAATATTGGGCAAAACTCTCTGGCCCGCTGATGGATCGGATTGACCTGCAAGTGGCGGTAAACCGCCTGAAGCCAGAGGAAATTACTCGGCAACCCTTGGGAGAAGCTTCCGCCAATGTGCGGGAACGAGTGCAAGTAGCTCGCGATCGCGCCCAAGCCCGATTTGAGGTAGAACCCAGCCTGCGCTGCAACGCCGATATGCAGAGCCGTCACTTAAGAAAGTGGTGCGTACTCAATGACGCTGCCCGCAACATTTTGGAAGGAGCAATCCGCAAGCTGGGCCTTTCTGCTAGAGCCACCGATCGCATCTTGAAAGTCGCTCGCACGATCGCGGATTTGGCGGGGGAAGAACAATTGCAAACGCATCATGTGGCAGAGGCGATTCAATACCGGACGATCGACCGGATGCAATAGCTGGGTGTAACACAGGGTGCTGTCACTAATTTCGCGGATCTCGCTAAAAATTTAGGAGTAATGGTCATGTTCAAGCAAATTCTTCATCCTCAGGGTAGCCGAGTGGTGGTGGGTGGCTATCACCGCGATCGCCAAGATAACCGCGATCGTCGTTATGCTCGGCCCCGCAATGTGAAGCAGAATAGCTTGCCCAAGTTTGTAGATCTGCGGCAGCACATGACCACTGTAGAAAACCAGGGCGAGATAGGAAGCTGTACAGCTAACGCGATCGCTGGAGCTTATGAGTATTTGGCTAAGCGACTTACAGGGCAAAACCACGATATTAGTCGCTTGTTTATCTACTACCTAGCTCGCAAATTTGATGGCTGTGAGCAGGAAGATAGCGGCGCAACTTTACGTCGGGGTATGAAAGTGTTGACCAAGTATGGCGCTTGCTCTGAAGCGGCTTGGCCTTACGACATTGAAACTTTCTGTGACGAACCCCACGACGATGCTTTTCAAGAAGCGGCTGAGCATTTAATTGATGAGTACGATCGCATTGATGTTGATTTGCATGCGATGAAAGTCTGTTTGTCGGAGGGCTACCCCTTCGTGTTCGGCTCCGACATCTTTCAGTCTTTTGAAGATTTAGATCATCGAGGGCATGTGAATATGCCACTTCCTAGCGAAGAAAACTTGGGCGGTCACGCGATGCTCGCTTGCGGCTACTCCGATAAAGACCAAGTGTTTCTGGTTCGCAACTCTTGGGGCACCGATTGGGGCGACAAGGGCTACTGCTACATCCCCTATGAGTACTTGACCAATACAGATTTGACGGGCGATTGCTGGACTCTGCGCCGCGCCAACAACCTCGATTTCTCCGAAGACATCAGCAGCAGCTACGAAGAAGGCTTCTCCTTCTTTAATGCTCTGATCGAACTCCTCACAGGTACAGAAGTGCCAATGGACGAAGGAGAGTATGAGGATGAAGAGTCAGAGGAATTAGAAGAATACCACGAGGATGAAGAATCCGAGGAAGAACTAGAAGAGGATGATGAGGAGTACGAAGACGAAGGAGCTGAGGAAGAGGAACTAGAGGAGGATGAGGAATCTGAAGACTCTGAAGATGAAGAACTAGAGGAGGAAGAGTTAGAAGAATACGAAGACGAAGAAGCTGAGGAAGAGGAACTAGAGGACGAAGAAGAATACGAAAAAGGCGAAGAAGACGAGGAAGAGGAAGAGTTAGAGGACGAAGACGAAGAGTTAGAGGAATCTGAGGAGGACGAAGAATACGAAGACGTAGACTCTGAAGATGAAGAACTAGAGGAGGACGAAGAATACGACGAGGATGAAGAATCTGAAGAAGACGAGGACGAATTAGAGGATGAGGAATCTGAAGAGGACGACGAATACGACGAGGAAGAGTATGAGGACGACGAAAAGGAATAAGGGCGATCGCCTACTCGCACCCTTGAGTCACTAATTTTTTCAATTTAGGGACTTGCAAAACTCAAATCGTTCGTACTAGACTAATATTCCGCCGAGATACGCGAGCGGTTGAGGGCAACGCCTTCAAGTCACCTAGCCCCCATCGTCTAGAGGCCTAGGACACCTCCCTTTCACGGAGGCGACGGGGATTCGAATTCCCCTGGGGGTATAAAAATAAAAAGGAGCTGCAACCATGCAGCTCCTTTTTTGTAATTGCAAGTTGCGGGTTGAGATAGCGCTAAAATATGACGGTTGTATTCTGCGACACGGGCTTTGATTGAGCGTTATACCCTGCCTGAGATGGGCGAACTCTGGACGGAGGCTTACAAACTCAAAACTTGGCTACAGGTAGAGATAGCAGTTTGTGAAGCCCAGGCTGAACTTGGATATATTCCGGCTGAAGCAGTTGAAGAAATTAAAGCAAAGGCGAACTTTGATCCCAAGCGGGTGCTAGAAATTGAAGCCGAAGTTCGTCACGATGTCATTGCCTTTCTGACCAATGTGAATGAATATGTCGGCGATGCAGGCCGTTACATTCACTTGGGCTTGACTAGCTCCGATGTGCTCGATACCGCCCTAGCACTACAACTCGTGGCTAGCTTGGATGTGCTGTTAGGTCAGCTCGAAGCTTTAATCCAGGCGATTCGTTACCAGGCACAGCAGCACCGCGACACCGTCATGATCGGGCGATCGCATGGGATTCATGCCGAACCGATCACCTTTGGCTTTAAGCTAGCGGGTTGGTTGGCAGAAGTGTTGCGGAATCGCGATCGCCTAGTCCGTTTGCGAGATGACATCGCAGTGGGCAAGATTTCTGGCGCTGTCGGCACCTACGCCAACATTGACCCGCAAGTAGAAGCGTTGGCTTGCCAGAAGTTGGGCCTGAAACCAGACACGGCTTCAACTCAAGTTGTTTCTCGCGATCTCCACGCCGATTTCATGCAAACCTTGGCGCTGCTGACGGCCTCAATCGAGCGGTTTTCGGTGGAGATTCGCAACTTACAGCGGACCGATGTGCTAGAGGTCGAGGAATTTTTCGCGAAAGGTCAAAAGGGTTCTTCTGCCATGCCTCACAAGCGCAACCCGATTCGCTCGGAGCGCTTGACTGGCATTGCCCGCATCATCCGGGGCTATGCGGTAGCAGCGATCGAAAACGTAGCGCTGTGGCACGAACGTGATATTTCCCACAGTTCTGTGGAGCGGGTAGTCTTCCCAGACGGCTGCACCCTCACCCACTTCATGCTGGTAGAAATCACCGAGCTAGTGAAGAACTTGCAGGTCTACCCCGAAAACATGAAACGCAACATGAACCTCTACGGTGGGGTTGTGTTTAGTCAGCGAGTCCTTCTGACGCTGGTGGAGAAAGGCATGAGCCGGGAAGAAGCCTATGCCACGGTGCAATCTTGCGCTCACACAGCTTGGAACAAAGCGGATGGTAGTTTCCACGACTTGATCGCCCAAGATCCAAGGGTTACGCAGCACTTGTCCCCAGAGGAAATCGAAGAATGCTTCAATCCTCAACATCATCTGCGCCATCTGGATCACGTCTATCAGCGCTTGGGAATTTAACTAGAAAGCTTAAACCGTAGAGTGCAGAGTTGCTGTAGTAGCTCTGCATTTTTTCTAGCTGGATATTCTAAGAGAGAAAATTAGACAGGGCAAAGTTTTTGAAGCAGATTCATCAACTGCTGCCCATCTTCTGGGTAACTGACGTACTCGCGATCGCCCACCTGCATGTCCTTGACTTCCAAATCCACGCTATACCGTTCAGCAATTACAACGATCGGTGTGTCCTTGGCAATCCCTGAAGTTGTACGAATCCGCCGTCCTGTCCCAACAGCCTCCTCAATCGATTGCCTAAACTGGTTGAGCAGAATCAGCTCTGGGCAATGAAATCCGCCCATCATCCGCTCGATCGCATCTTCTGCATCTAAAGCGATGATGACCCGGTAGCCTTGGTGGTTGAGGTTGTGCTTTAAGAGGGGCCGTGTTTCGTCATCGGGTTCCACCACCAAAATAATTGGGGAGCTATCTTGGGTTGATGACTGAGCACCGTTAGACTCCTTGAGTAACAAATAAGCTTTGCCCTTTTGTGGATGCAACTTGCTCAAGTGAGAGGGCAGATACAGGAGAGCTACTGTCGCCTTCTAACAAAATCAGGTGATGCTGGGAGTCTACTCTCAGCTTTTGTTGCTGCTGAAATTGCCTGAGTAGCCGGGTGATGGTGACTCTAGTCGTGCCGCAAG
The DNA here is from genome assembly GCF_014696035.1 of Trichocoleus sp. FACHB-262. Lineage (NCBI taxonomy): Bacteria > Bacillati > Cyanobacteriota > Cyanophyceae > Leptolyngbyales > Trichocoleusaceae > Trichocoleus > Trichocoleus sp. FACHB-262. The sequence continues at coordinate 6,017 of NZ_JACJPK010000094.1, forward strand.
CGATCGCCAAGTCTTCATGAGTCAGACGCACGCTCAACCGAGTCCCCCCGGTCACAGACTGTCCTACTTCCTGCTTTAACAACTGCAACAAAGTGTACAAGCGATCGCTGACTCGGAGTTGCCCATAAACCGTTAGCAGCAGCTCAGTTTGCTTGAGCCGTTGGCTAATTTGGGGCAGCAGCCGTTGCTGTAGCTCCGAGGAGGCAGCAAAATCGGTCAGGGGAATGCACCATAACTGCGTATCCGCTAGGGCAGTAGCTTCATAGAGCGTAAGCGCAGTCAGACTAGGGCCGAAAGGCGCTGAAGCCCCCGCTAAGCCAATCAATATTTCTTGGCCCGTCTGCGAAAAAGTGGTTAACTGCACCAATCCCGAGTGCACTTGCCAAATTCCTTGCAGACTTAAAGGAATTGTTTCTCCCTTGTGGTAGGTCCGCAACGGATAGCTCAGGTTGGGGCTATGGTCAGACGGCTGGCGATCGCTGAGGTAGCGCAACAGCCAGCGCAGCATTGGGGGTTGGTTGGCATCTGGCTGACTCACTTCCACCAGAATGCTTGCATTAAAAGTGGTCCCTTGATATGGCTGCAACTGCACCTGCCATTCATGTTTCCAAGGTCTTTGTTGGAGCCGCTGTAGCTCAGTCTGAAACTGTAGCCGAGCCTCTGGAGGCACAAATGCCGTCAGTAAGCGACCTGTGAGAAAAGAAGGTGGGAGGTTTAGCAACTTGGTAGCAGCCTGGTTGGCTTGCTGCACCACTCCAGCGGCATCTGTAATCAAACAGGCATCGGGAATAAATTCCAACAACTCTTGATATCGTTGGCGTTCAGTTGCAGCGCTTTGGCTTGCCAATAATAATTGCTGGTTTTGCTCGCTCAGTAAATCGGCTGCCACTTGAAGCCGCTCAGAGGCAATGCCTAATTCTTTCAGAGCAGAGGGTAATAGAGCGGGCGATAAGGTAGTGGAGGCGCTGATGCCTTGATATAAATCGCTCAAGCGATTAGACATCGCTGCAACCTGTCGAGAAAATGTGGTTGCATTCATGTTGTAGGCACCATTTGGGGGGATTTGGTCAGGTCAGCAACCGTGATCATTAACTCGTCAATATCAACAGGTTTTACTAGATACCTGCGAAAGCCGACAGCTAGGGCTTGTGCTTGGTCGCTCTTGCGGTTGTAGCCAGTCAAGGCGATCGCAGGAATTTGAACTTGTTGTCTACTCTCTAGGGCTTTGACTTGCTGCATCAGGCAATAGCCATCCTCGCCGGGTAGGGCAAGTTCGCTGATCAGTAAATCTGGTTGGATATCTTGCAAAATTGCCAGTGCTTTACAGGCCGAAGCTGTAGCAATCGTCCTGATGCCATAGGCTGCAAACAACACGGTGAGCAGGTGTCTAGAATCAGGGTCATTATCAACAACTAGCACTTGCAACTGTTTCATCAACCTTGGATGACGCATTGTCTCCAGAGGCCTGGTCTTAGTGGAGAAGGCATAGCCAAACTCGGCAGATAGGGGGCACATATCGTTCTGCTCCAAAGACGAAAGCAGTTGGTTGTTTGACTTGATGAGTATAGGTTTTGAGAAGAACTTAACTTTTTTCTGAAAAACTGCGAAGCTGATGAAAAGGGTAAATTGCTGATTAATAACATTGGGTCGTTACAAACCTTAATGCTATTTTCTCTTAGCATAGGGCGATCGCTGAGAAGATTCAGTACGATTTCGTACGAACAAACTGCTGGCTCGGTTTCTACATGAATCCTTAAGGATTGCCGAGGGAGAGCTAGGAAGTTTTAGCGCTTCTCAGTGCGATCGCCGACTTCCCAAAACTCCTCAGTCAACTTTGTACCTTTTGACACAAAGTAACTCTCTTAATGACAAGGGCTGTTACCGGAGTCTGAAAAGCTCTTGCCAGCTTCGGAAATAAAGCGCCAATCGTAGCGCGTTGGATGCAAGGTCAACTTTAAGACGCCATAGGTATCAGCATTTCGCACTTGGCTATGGGGTTGAATCTCGCCCAACTCATAGTGATTTTTACCCCCAGTTCCCACCACAAACTGACGTATACCGCGATCGGGGTCTAGCTTGCCCTGCGGAGTTTGGGGAGCAAAACGCTCATAGTGGTGGTCATGCCCTGCCAGGACAACATCTGCGCCCGCAGCGGCAAGCGCTTGCCAAAAAGCCTGAGTGTCAGAATTGTTGCCATGATGCCCCGATGAGAAGCGGGGATGATGCCAATAAGCTAAGGTGCATTTCCGAGGGTGCGCTGCCAAGTCTGCTTTGAGCCATCGCTCTTGGGGCGAGCCTGTACCACAGCCTCCCACCTCCGAGCAGTTAGAATTGAGCGCAATTAGGTGCCACTGCCCAATGTCGTAACTGTAATAACCCCGCTGCGGACTGCCTGCGGCTGCCCCAAAGTAGCGATAATAGCTGGCAGCGCCCGGCTCTTCATATTCGTGATTGCCTACCACGGGCCGAGTAATCGACTTGAGCCTGCCCCAGCTAGGAGCATAGGATTTCTGAAAGGCTTCGGCACTGCCTACTTCGTACTGCAAATCCCCAAGAGGCAAAACGGCAGTTAAACCTTCGTTGCGCAAAAGTTGGGCTGTTGCCTGCATGCGGCAAGTTGTGGCGGTTCCTCGTCCTCCGTTAAAGTTGGGGCTGTCCGGATCGCAGGCAATGTCCCCCGCCGCGGCGATCGCTGGAGCAGTTCCTGGAGCTCTAGTTCCTGTCACTCTATTAGATTGCGTAGATTGCGTCTGCTTCACCTGATTGGCAACCCAATAACTCCCCGATGCCAATCCCACAGCTAGAAGCACCACCACAACTGGACGCATAATTCCCTATTTCACTTGAGCGGAGAAGGCATAATCGTAGCCTTTGAAGTTTGAGTCTAGCTCCAAGGTGTACTCTCCGGTAGCAGGAAGTTCGCCAGTCCAGTTTTGGCGATTTTCATCATAATTCCCGGAAATCAAAGGCTGGCCTGTAGGAGTCAAGATGTTGGGGAAGACATCTTTTTGATTCGTAACGGTTAAGGTTTGGCCTTGATTAGCTCGCAATACATACTTGTGGCTCCCAGTACCGACAAAGCGATCGGCGATCGCTACCGTTCCACCTGCTTGAGGAAGCGCAATCCGGGCTTTCTTTTGGTTGCAGTTGCTCTCAGTCCGATTTTTGGCGACCCAACCCGCAACTTCATTGCCATCCGTTGACCTGATCTGAAACCAACCATCTTTTTCAGCTACTACCGAAACCCAAGCGCCATTCTTGAGGGTGCCGACCACGTTATCAGATTGCACTTCTGGGCCAGAACGAATATTTAGAGGGGGGTTGGGATCAGCCGCGATCGCTTGAGTCACAACGCAGTTTTCCACCTGTACCGCTGGCTCATTATCCTGAGCACTATTATCAGGAGAAGATTTGAGGGGTTGGGCCGTCACGGGGGGAGCGGCTGCGGGGCTAGAGCCTGGAGCGGCTGGGGTTGTAGTGGCTGTCGGGCTAGGGCTCACTGCTGTTGAGTCCGTTTCGGGGGCTGAGGCGCAGGCAACACAGACCAAGGACACCAGCGTGAGCAGACCAGTTCCAAGCATTCTGTGAAATTGAGGAGACATATAAATGAAATCCGTAGAGGGGTTGGATAGAGCAGTTTGGGTTAAGGTTTTACGGAGTCTCAGGGTTAGAACTCAACCAACCGATGCAGCTCAGTTGAGTTGGACTGAGAAGGCATAATCATAAGGTTGCGATCGAGAATCGAGCTTGAGCCTGTAAGTGCCACTGAGCGGTAGTTTGCCTGTCCAGCGCGTAGTCTGACTGCGATCGCTTGTCTCACCTAGGGAGGTGCCGTCTGGAGCCATGATGCCTGGTAAAGGACCGAGCCCGCCAGTATCAATTGTGAGAATTTGTCCTTGCACTCCGTTCAGTAAGTATTGGTGAACTCCTGAGCTGGCAAAACGGCCAGCCACAGTAGCGGGGCGGTGATTGGCAGGGAGGGTAATCGACTTAGTTTTGTTGTCGTAGTTTCCACCTGCATGGCCCTGTCGCTCAATGGTGGCCTTTACCACTGGTGTTAACTTCTCTTTCCAAAAGCGAATCTCCGGAAACCCATTCACTTGGCTCAGGACATCTTGCCAGCGCTGCTCTTGGAAGGCTTGTTGCGCGGCTTGAAAGCGAGTTTCTGCCTGTTGCCAATCTTGTTGCCACTGGGCGATCGCGAGTTGAGCTTCGGCGTAGGCAATGCTGTTTTTGGAAACCGCTTTGGCCAAAGCCATTGCCACCTCTAAATTGCCTGCTTGGTATTGCTCAGTGGCTGTCGTTAATAAAGTCGGGCCAGCATCTACAGGCTGGGTCGCGCTAGCTGGAGTAGCAGGTCTGGGAGCAGGGACACCATTGGTCGTGGGGCAGCTGGTGATCGTCAGTGACTTATAAACCCACCCTGCAATCGGAGCCTTGGTTTGCAACCACTCATTTTGTTCCATTAAGACAAAGAGGCGGGTGCCATTGGTGAGTTGGCCCACAACATTATCTGAGGCGACCACTGGGCTAGCTCGTACATTTAAGGGTGGCGTCGGATCACTAACGAGTGTGATGCAACTTTGCGACTGAATCACCTTTGCAGAGGCCTTTTCGGATACCCCAATAGCTGACCCTGTGGAATTAGCGCTGGAATTTACTGTAGGAATCGAGTTTTTGTGCACCATATAACTGATGGCTGCTAAGGTTGCGATCGCCGCTATCCCGCAGCCCACCCAAACGGGAAGCTTTTTCATATCTAAAATGCTGCTGTGATACACCCGAATCAGATTTTCTCAAAGAAGTGCGATCGCCCCCGATACAATAAAGCAATGGCACCTCCGACTCGAAAACAATTTGGTCAACATTGGTTGCGCAGCGATAAAGCTCTCAACCAAATTATTAAAGCGGCAGCTCTAGCACCGAGCGATCGCGTACTCGAAATTGGTCCTGGCACAGGCATTTTAACGCGGCAATTAATACAACAAGCTCAATCAGTTGTAGCGGTAGAAATTGACCGAGATTTGTGCGCCCTCCTAGCCAAGAAATTGGGACCAAAGGAAAACTTTTTGCTACTTCAAGGGGATTTTTTAACGCTAGATTTAGAGGCTCACTTAACGCCTTTTCCACAGTTTCAAGCCCCCAAAAAAGTCGTTGCCAACATTCCCTATTACATTACTGGCCCCATTCTAGAAAAGCTGTTAGGCAATATCGCTCAGCCTGCTACCTCACCGCTAGAATCGATTGTTTTATTGGTGCAAAAAGAAATTGCTGATCGCTTGTGTGCCAAACCCGGTTCTAGAGCTTATGGCGCATTGTCTGTTCGGGTGCAGTATTTGGCTGCGTGTGAGTTCATTTGTGATGTGCCTGCTAAGGCTTTTGAACCACCACCGAAAGTAGATTCGGCTGTAGTGCGCTTACGCCCCCGACCGACAGAACCGCCCGCCCGAGATCCCAAGCAGTTGGCTAGCTTGGTCACAATGGGCTTTGCCACGAAGCGCAAGATGTTGCGAAATAATTTGAAAAGTGTGATCGATCGCGATCGCCTGACTCAATTGCTGGAACAATTAAACGTGAACCCACAAGCCCGCGCCGAAGATTTGAGCGTAGCTGAATGGGTGGCTTTAAGTAATTTGTTGACACCTGCATGCGCTCCTACTCCTTAACTGCCGCAGCCAAAATTAATCTGCACCTAGAAATCATTGGCGACCGCCCAGATGGGTTCCATGAGTTGGCGATGGTGCTTCAAAGCGTTGACCTTTGCGATCGCATTGATTTGCGCCCACTTTCTACGGACCAAATCCGAGTACATTGCAACCACCCGGAAGTGCCTGTCGATCAGAGAAATTTAGCTTACAAAGCTGCTGCGCTGATGGCCGCAGAATTTCCTGACACCTTTGCTCAGTATGGTGGTGTAGAAATCAATATTCACAAACAAATTCCGGTTGGCGCAGGCTTGGCAGGGGGGTCAACCAATGCAGCGGCAGTGCTGGTCGGGTTGGACTTGATGTGGCAACTAGGTCTCACTCAGTCAGAACTCCAAGAGTTGGGGGCTCGCTTAGGCTCAGATGTGCCTTTCTGCGTTGTTGGCGGCACCATGCTAGCGACAGGCCGTGGCGAAGAACTCGCGCCTCTACCAGACCTGAACCAGATCTATGTGGTTCTGGCTAAGTACCGCAGCCTCTCAGTTTCTACTGCTTGGGCCTACCAAACCTTTCGGCAACAATTCGGGCATGCTTATGTGTCCAATGTCCAGGAACTAGAAACTCGCAGGCAGCGCGTCCATTCAGGGCCGATGGTAGCGGCGATCGCCCATCGCAACAGCACCGAGATTGGGCAGCGCCTCTACAACGACTTAGAGCGGATCGTGTTGCCAGAGTATCCCCAAGTGCAGCGTTTACGAGAGCAGTTTCAGCAGCAAGGCGTACTAGGCACGATGATGTCTGGTTCTGGCCCTACCGTTTTTGCCCTCACCGAATCGCAAACACAAGCAGAGCAAGTCCGGGAGCGAGTACAAGCGGCGATCGCAGACCCAGATCTAGAGCTTTGGGTAGCTCCGCTTACCAATACCAGTATTCGGATTGCCTCTTCCCGCCCGGTTTAATCTGCCTGCTCCTTAGTTTTACAGGAAGAATTATGGCTAACCTCACGCCTCCCCCCAAGTCCAACTCAGCTTCCGAAGCTCAGGCTCTCCCTGGTCCCTTCCGTTGTCTGAGCGGTGCTTTGATCTCGGGTAGTCTTGCCTTTGCTGGCTATAAACTCACGATGTCAATCGCCACTACCTTTGCCGCCAAACCAATTCACTCGGACAATGCAACCGTGCTCAATATCGCTTCTGCCGTCCGAACTCTAGTAGTTGGGGTGGTAGCCCTAGGTGCAGGTGTGTTTGGCTTCGCGGCGCTCGGCCTCCTAGCCTTAGGCGTGCAAGTCGCGATCCAACGATTCAGCCAGCCTCATCCCCCTGCTGATCCTTCCTAAGGCAAGTCAAGAGACGAAGAGCTTTTGAGTTTTTTGCAATTCTTATCATTCCCCAGACTTTTCCCCACGGTTTCCACAGCCTTTCCACAGAAACAGCCTAGTTTTTCCACAGGTTAGGAGGAGTTTTCCACAGGCTAAGTATGTAGAACCGTAGCTTTGAGCCAATTTGGGGATTTTTCAGTTAACCCCCTCTGGAAATGAGAACGCCTAGATTCTTGTAAAGTAAAGTAACGACAAATACCCTCAAAAGCCTATTCTCTCGTAAATCTTTTTTTTATCTGAAGGCGATCGCAACATTTCGAAGCATTGACAACCCTCCCCCCTGATAGCGCAAAATGATGCGACCCACTTAAATGCAACGCGGAGTTCTGATGGTCGCAGTTGGAGCTTGTAGCAGTTGCTGAGCGCGCTAGCTTCACCCGAAACCTGATGCTTCCACATCAGAGCGTGGGTGAAAGGTGTTCCCGTAAGCTAGATCGGCGCTGCTTTCTGCTGTAACCCTTTTGCCGTCAGACAGGTACTAATCCGCATCCTATCCATTTCACCTTGGTCCAAGTAGAGGTCCTAATGAACGCAACCGTCAGCATCCTGGCAGAAATTCCTGAAGCCCTTCACGAATCTCTGTCTCACTATCTCGAATCCCATCCTGATTGGGATCAAGACCGTGTTTTTTCGGCAGCTTTGTCGCTGTTTCTACTCCAAAACGGAGATGGCGATCGCCGAGCCGCTCGTGTTTATCTCGATACTTTGTTTAAACATCCGGTTTAAGTTCCGATTGGGAGCTCCCACTTCAGCCCAGCTCGGCTGAATTTGGGCCAAGCTTGATACTGACTACTGCAAAAATTTAATAGTTGATTTCAAGACCGCTATTTTGTCCAGCCTGTGTCTGCTTTCCTGCTCAACCAAACCCTATAAGCTTTTAGCTGCGTTAAGATAGGGCTTGGTATTAAGCAACGAATCATTCTCTACATCCACGACTATGCAGCTCAGGCTGGAGCGGCTTTATACCATCAGGGACTTTGGCTATTTCAGGTGCCACTACCCGTTTAATAGTTTTCACTTTGGTTTGATGGGCTTGATGTAATCGTTCCCTAACTTTAGAGACGATTCGGTGCCCAATGGCGGCAAGATGACCAAGTTTAAACTTGGTTATAGTAGACGAACTTACCTTAATTCACAAGTTCATATGGCGGTTAATCCTGCTCCGGTTGCTGTTTCTAGGCCAGCAGCGCAGAACATGCCAGCTCTCAGGCGGGTCTTGGAAACCATTCGTGCTGATAGCTGTCCCTACTCTTTCAACTTCCACATGCACACGGCCCATTCCGATGGCCAATTGCAGCCTGAAGACTTAATCGAACAGGCGATCGCGGTCGGTCTAAAAGGTTTGGCTATTACCGACCACCACAGTGTCAGCGGTTACCGCATCGCACAGCAATACTTAGATGATTGGAAGTGGCGGTCAAGCTCCATGAGGAGTACTAGCAGCAATACTTGTCAGTCTGTGCCTTATTTATGGACAGGCGTAGAAATTAACGCCGATCTCCTAGGGATTGAGGTCCACATTTTGGGCTACGCTTTCGACCCCGCTCATCCCTGCCTGCAACTTTATCTGCAACACCGAGCCGTTCAAGGCAACGCCTACCAAGCAGCAAATGTTATCACTGCCATTCAAAAAGCTGGAGGTTTAGCAGTGTTGGCGCATCCAGCTCGCTATCGGCGATCGCCTGTAGACCTCATTCAAGCGGCGGCTCATTTAGGGATCGATGGCATTGAAACTTACTATGCCTACAACAACCCTAATCCTTGGAAGCCCAGTCCTAGCCAAACCGAGCAAGTTCAGAAGTTAGCGATTCACCACCAGCTTTTAAGTACCTGTGGAACCGATACCCACGGCCTAAACTTACTACAGCGCCTGTAATTCTAAATTTAATCACTTTTGCTGAAGCACTGGAGATAGCGACTTAATAGACTACCTCTCAGTAACTTCTGCAATTTTATAATTTGAAAAGTCTGCTTGTAAAAATCAAGAAGTGTAAAGTTTTCTTATCTCAAGGCTCCGCTTTGGAGCGCTACTAGTCCCACAATCCCAATACTGCTAACGACCAAAAGTAGACCCATCGAGAGCGATTGACCTAGATGATTAGAAGTTTTCATGGTTGTCTCCACGTCTAAGGAATTTTACTGAGAATATCAGCCCTTCTCAGATTGAGACATAAAATGACGAAAACTTAATCTAAATCAATCTAAGTTAAAAATAACGGAAGCTTTAGCTCATTAATTTTTAACTTTTGCAACTAACCTGAAATTCCACAGTTTTCATTTCGTTAAGCCATGCTCAAGTGCGTACCGGACTAGTTCAGTACGGCTGTTGGTTCCAGTTTTACTGAATAGACGGCTGACGTACTTTTCTACATTCCGCACACTCGTGTCGAGGCGGCGAGCGATTTCTTTGTTCATCAATCCCTCAGCAACTAGGTCAAGCACACTCTGTTCACGCGGTGTAAAATCGACTGGGATCGGAGCAGGAGTCGCCGAGATCGCGTTTCGCTGCGTCAGGAGGGCTTTAATTTCAGCAATCTGGCGAGCCATATCGGCAATATCTGGAGTTTCTCCATCTTCTGTGCCAGCCCTAGCGGTTCGACGTCCTAGCAAATTTTCCACGATCGCGACTAGTTCATCGGGGTCAAAAGGTTTGGGCAAATAAGCATCACAGCCTGCTTGATATCCCTGAATGCGATCGCTGGTCATGCCTCTAGCAGTTAGGAAAACTACTGGCAGTGCCTTAAAGCGGGCATCTTCTCGCATTTGCTTCAGGAACTGGTAGCCATCTACTTGCGGCATCATCACATCGGAGATCACCAGATCAGGTAGCTTTTGTTGTAGTAGTTGCCAACCCTCCTGAGCATTGCCAGCAACGTCTACAGCAAAACCACTGTCTTCTAAATAAGCTTGCACTGCTTCCCGCAAACCAGGTTCATCATCTACCAACAGCACCTGTCCCGCCATCAATCGTCACCTACTATGTAGCATCAATCATTTTCTTAGCATTTGCCCTTAAAAGTCTCTACCGAGGGCAAGAAATTCACCGTATTTATGGCTTTGAACAACAATCCAGAAGGTTAATTGATGAGTTTGAGCTAGTTCAATTAATCTTAGAAATCGCTATAACAAATGATCAAATTACACTTTGGAAAGCACTAGATCTGGATTACTTGAGTTGCACTTGAATTCTTGAGTCGCACTCAAATTATAGGCCGTTGAGTAGGACAGATCAGTTCTCAGTATGCTCTAATCATCATTTCCGCCTAGATTCAGCTTTGAATCTCAATACGATCCTTTATAAAAAAAACTAGTACTTCACTCAGTAACTAGCACTTCTGCTTCCATAATTTCTTTACCGCTGCCCCAAGGTGTCATCCAAATGATTAAAGTTCTACAAGCCCCTACTGATCCGGTTCTAGTTAGACAAAAATTCTCGATTGTAGGGACGACCTCTCCAGAAAATGCTGGCAAAGCTATCGGCTTAACTATCGACGACCAGATTAAAACTTCCGGGCCAGTTGTGGGTGCAGATGGAGCTTGGCGAGTTGAGTTCGTCTTTTTACAACCTGGTAATCGTCAGCTAGAAGTGGCGATCGCGAATGAAAGCGTAGATGTGCCGATCGAAGTAGTAGCCGAAGCGGTTAAACCGATCATCTCGCCCCGCCTGCGTTTTGCTCCACTACCTCAAAATGTCCGTGCAGAAGAAGCTTTTATTCTGCGCGGCTTTGCGGATTCTTACCAAGAAGGGGATCAGCTAATTCTTAGAGCTGACAAAACGATTGAACTGGCTCGACCACGGGTGCAGGCAGGCCAGTGGCAAGCGAGTTTGCTATTTCACGGTTCTGGTAAACGCCTAATTGAAATCATTGGCTCTGACCAAGACCGCGCTCAAACCACTTTGGAAGTGCAGCCTGCGGCATTACAAGTGCTGCCCCGTAGTATTTGGACGAGTAAACCAACTCCTTCAGATGTGGCTAATCTGCAACCTCGGCGGATTACCATGCATCACACCTTTGTTAGCCCCACCTTGTCGCCTAATGCCAATCAGAGTCAAGAAATCCAACGGATGCGGCAGCTTTGGCAAAGCCATGTCGGCGGGAATGGCTGGAGCGATATTGGGTATCACTACGTAATCATGCCCAGTGGCAGAATTTACGAAGCTCGCTTTGAACGGAAACGTGGAGCCCATGACGTGATTAATGACGGTCTGGGAATCGCCTTTGATGGAGTTTACACCAGCGCCACCATCAGTCCTGCCCAGTTTCAGTCTGCTGTTGCTCTGTGCACGACCCTATGCAAACGCTATGGCATTGATGACCCGGTGAAACTTGTGCCAACGCCTACCAATGCCTTTGGGATTCGTCAGCTCCCCCGGATTTGTGCCCATCGCGATCGCGTGCAAACAGAATGTCCCGGTTCTGGAGGAGGCCGAACAATACGCCTAGAAGAAATTCGTCAAGCAGTCAGACAGCGCCTGTAACTGGAATGCCTTTAGATTGAATTCTAAGATTTGAATCTGAGAAAGGTACACCTAAACTCTCTCAAATTGCCCTTCACCCCACTAGCAGCAAAATTATGCCTAAAGTTGTGATCGGAGTGATGGGACCTGGGTCTGAGGCAACTGCCCTAGACCTACAAAATGCTTATACAGTCGGTCAGTTGATTGCTACAGAAGGGTGGGTGCTACTCACGGGTGGACGCAATGCTGGCGTAATGCATGCTGCGAGTCAAGGCGCCAAACAAGCAGGCGGACTAACGATAGGAATTTTGCCCAGCGCTGACAGGGCAGCAATGTCAGAGGCAGTCGATATTCCTGTCTTGACGGGCATGGGGAGTGCCCGCAACAACATTAATGTGCTCTCTAGCCAGGTGGTCATTGCCTGTGGCATGGGCGCAGGAACTGCTTCAGAAATTGCCTTAGCCCTTAAAGCTCAGAAAAAAGTGATTTTGTTAAATAAAAATGTTTCTAGCCAAACCTTCTTTAAAGGTCTGGCTCCTGGATTAGTATCTGTCGTAGAGCAGCCAATTGCAGCGCTTGAAACAATTAAGGCTTTTTTGAGTGATAAAGATCACGTAAATAGAGCACTGGAATAAATCTAATCAGCGGGCAAATTAGGCTGAGCAATAGTCCTATAAACCACTCTTTAAGAGTAGCGCTAGCGATCTGTGTAAATAAAAATTAGCTAAATTTCAGTAATACCTACATTTGCGATCGCCTGGGCTTCAACTTCTACTCATCCTGCTAGTTCACTGAATTTCCGGCTGACAACCTCTAGATTGATGTCAAGGGATGCTTACTTAAGACAGTGTCAAAGAAAAGCTTCCTCTGGGCAAACTAAGGTTAGCGCGTGAAGTACTGAACTATATTGCTGGGGTGATTGTTGTGGCGGACAATACAGGCATCAATACCAATAAGGACAAGTTCCTCTATCCAACCGGGCGGTATTACGGTGAGTTCACACCCGAATATTTAGCCTTTAATGCTAACTTGCAAGAGTTTACTCAACGGGTTTCCATTATTTGTGGCTTAGAAGCAGGCGGCAAAATTTCTCCGACAGAAGCTTATGAGGAAATTCAGAAGTTATGGCAGCAGCTCAAAGTTTCTAAGCAAAATTTGTTAGATCAGCAGCGTCCACGCCAAGTTGATCTACCTGACGAAGATTGAGTTGCTGCTGTGCTTTTTTAGGCCACCGAGCTAAATTCCTCAGACCTGAGTAATCAAAATTCTGAATTATTCAAAATACTCAGTCACGATTTTTAGAATCCGCTCAGCCGCTCGTCCATCTCCAAAGGGATTAACGGCAGTTGCCATCTTTTCATAAGCAGTGGGATGACTCAAGAGGTCGGTCGCTGCATTGATGATGTCTGCTGGTTGGGTGCCTACTAGCTTAGCCGTGCCAGCCGCGATCGCTTCGGGCCGTTCTGTGGTTTCCCGCAAGACCAATACGGGCTTACCCAAGCTAGGCGCTTCTTCTTGCAGTCCGCCGGAGTCTGTCAGTAGCAAATAGCAACGTTGGATCGCCCCAACTAAATCAGCATAATCTAGAGGTTCAGTCAAAAACGCCCTAGGATGCTGACCCAGCAACGCTTGCAAGGGTTCTCGCACGGTCGGATTGCGGTGTAGCGGTAGCAATAACGCGGTGTCAGGGAACTTATCGAGAATTTCTAAAAACCCCTGACCAATATCTTGCAACGGCTCACCCCAGTTTTCTCGGCGGTGTACTGTTGCCAGCAGCACTCGATGTTGCTGCCAGTCTAAGCCTGGAATATTACAAACAGGGTGCTGCGCTGCCACAGATAGCAAAGCATCAATCACCGTATTACCTGTTTGGTGAATTTCGCCTACCACACCAGAGCGTTGTAAATGCTCTACAGCCAGAGTCGTCGGGGCAAAATGCAGCTGAGTCAACTGCGAAATCAACCGACGATTCGCTTCTTCGGGATAAGGGTTGTAGAGGTCATCCGTGCGCAAACCCGCTTCCACATGACCCACGGGAATTTTTTGGTAAAACGCTGCCAGGGTAGCAGCAAATGCTGTAGTAGTATCGCCTTGGACTAAAACAATTTGCGGCTCAATTTCCTTAAATAGACGCTCTAGCCCCTGCAAACTGCGGCAAGTAATATCAGTGAGAGTTTGCTGAGGCTGCATAATTGCTAAGTCTTGATCGGCTTGCAAGTCAAACAGTTGCATCACCTGTGCAACCATTTCTCGATGTTGACCTGTCAAAACTACTTGCGTGTCGAAACGCTCAGAACGCCGAAACTGTTGAATTACGGGGGCCATTTTGATGGCTTCGGGGCGGGTGCCTAACGTCACGCAAACTCGAATGGGAAATTGCTGCATTGAACTGAATCGCTTGTAAATAACAACTCACGCAAAGGCTTTTCCTAGGCTAATCGCCTCTACCAACCTGCCTCACTTCATAACACTTATACCCGATACCTGACTCTCCTATACCTGCCTGTTGCTGCTTCCCTAAGACATGGGACACAGTAATTTCAATCTCTTTGATACTTTGACAAAGTTACGGGGGAACCCTGAGCAAGATGGAAGTCAATAAAATGCTTTCGACCAAAATCTTTGGCTTAGGTATATACGTTAGAAAAGTTTTGCAGTTACTCTATGGAATGATAGGTAGTTGCGTATCCTGACAAAAAAGTCAAGCCTTTCATCCAGGAAGTTAAGGCAGTCGGGAGCTTGAAGCTTTTCCCAGTCAAATCTGCATCGGCTTGACAGACTTCTACGGGTTGTTTGCATCTCAACGTTCTTGTAGAGAAGTAGTATATGACAGAATCACAGCGCCCACCCATCTCGCCGCCCCCTGCTCCTGGTCCCCGCGTACCTCCACCGCCTCCACCCCCCATGCGGTCTGCTGCCACTACTGTACCTACAGGGGCTACTCAGCAAATGTCTCCCCAGACGATGCCTATGCCAACGGCTACCGCAGCTCAAAACCCTGCGCCGCCCCCGATGGCTCCTCCTCCAGCACCTCCTGGGTCTCCTGCTGGGCACCGTCCTGGTGCGCCACCGAGTTCCCCGAATGCGGCTCGCAAAACCAATACTGGCGCACCCACCCTAGAGCAGTTGGTCCGGGAAGCTTACGATAAAGGCTTTTCCGACGTCCACTTGGGAGTTGGTGAAACTCCGCGCTTCCGGAACCGGGGAGAAATTGACACGACGAACTACCCCGTCACAGATGAAGCCACCTTTATGAGTTGGTTACGAGAGATTTTGTCTGATGAGGAAATTCGGCGTTTTCAAGACACGCTAGATTTTGACGGTGCCTCTCAGTACGACTTTGCCCGCATCCGGATCAATATTTTTGATTCCCTACACGGCCCTGCAATGGTGCTGCGATTGATTCCGGTGAAGATCTTGACGATGGAGGAACTCAGCCTACCTCCGGTCTTCCGCGATTTGTGCCATTACCACAAAGGCTTGATCTTGGTGACAGGGCCAACAGGTTCCGGTAAGTCCACCACGATGGCGGCGATGATCGACTACATCAATAAGGAGATGCCGAAAAACATCATCTCCATTGAGGACCCGATTGAATTCGTCCACAAAAGTCGGCGATCGCTGATTAAGCAACGGGAAGTCGGGATTAACACCCTCAAGTTTGATAACGCCCTAAAAGCCTCTTTGCGGGAAGATCCAGACATCATCCTGATCGGGGAGATGCGCGATCGTGAAACCGTGAACACGGCCCTCAAGGCAGCGCAAACAGGTCACTTAGTGTTTGGTACCTTGCACACTAACAGCGCTGTGAAAACGATTGAACGGATTCTGAACCTCTATAACCCAGAGGAGCAAGGCCCCATGCGGATTCAGGTGGCAGAATCTCTCATTGGTGTCATTGCGCAGGGTCTCGTGCGGACGACCGACGGTAAGCGAGCCGCGATTCACGAAATCATGATCAACACTGACGCCATCCGTGACTACATTAAGCGGGGCGAAGTGGATGAAGTCGAGGCGATCATTCCGAAATGTACCTTTGACGGTATGTGCACGATGAACCAGTCGCTATACAAGCTGTATGAAGCGGGTCGAATTACCGAGGAAACCGCACTAGAAGCGTCGCCTAAGGCGAATGAAATGGCTATGACCCTGAGAGGCCGTATCTAGCGAGAGTTATCTCACTCAGCTTTAGGGTAAAAGTATTTTCTCTAACCCTACCCGTGAGTTTCTGTTACATTAGTCATCCACTTCAAGCAACTGCTTTCACCTAGAAAGTAGTTGCTTTTTTCCATAGGTTAGTTCAGCGCAGTGCTAGATTAAATCCTTACAATTTCCATACATGATCTCCTAGCTGTAAATATCTCTTGAATCAAGCTCGCTCTTCACCGCCACAACTATTCAAAGGCATTGCCCTATTTACGCCCAAAGGGGATCTAATTTATTGCATCGATCCAAACAAGCAAAAGCGTTGGCATTTGCATTTATGTGTGGCTTTGCAAGAAATTTTGGGCTTACCGGAACCGCCTCACTTTCTCGTTCCTTGCTACACTGCCACGATCGATCGCTGGCTTGATCCGCAAACTAAGCAGGTGCGCGTGTTTGCAGAGGCCTATCCCCCGGTTTTACGTCATCAAGCCTTGCTCAATGCTTTATTTGAAACCAAACATTTAGCCTGGCAACCTGTGGCGATCGCTGATGGCTTATGTGACCCCATGGTTTTGGCCGCTTATCGCCGCCAATTTCCCCAACTGTGGGAATCGCATGAATTAATTGTCCGTTTCGACCAAAACTTTTCTCGTTGGGAAAGTGCTCCTACGGCACCGTCGCGATCGCTCCATGAGCTAGATGAGACGCTTGTGGCATCTAAGCGCACCACCCAGGGATATGTGCTCCGATTGTTTGTATCTGGGCATAGTGCGGCAACTGAGCGAACTCTACAAACCTTGCATGAACTTTTAGAGAATTCGCTGCATCACCCCTATACACTCAAGGTCATTGATATTCTGAAGCACCCCGAGCAAGCAGAGACAGACCAAGTTTCTGCTACACCGACGCTGGTGCGGGTGTGGCCTCATCCAGTGCGGCGCATTGTGGGAGAGCTAGATAATGTGAACCGAATTCTACAGGTCCTTGGCACACCAGATAGCTAGCTAAGAACTAGAGGGTGAAGTCTGGCCAACAAAGAGTTGGGCTGCACAAGCCAGGAAAGGTCAAAGTGGAGACAGTTAAGGTATCTAGAGCAACGCAGCGAATGGCATGGTTGTTAGTATCCGCTACATACAGGCGATCGCCCCAAATACTGAGACCAGAAGGTTCGGCAAAAGAGCTATCAGTACTTTGCCGATCTTGATGCCCAGCTTGTCCATTGCCCACCAAAGTTTGACAATGTTGAGTGCTCAGGTCAATTCGCTTAATTTTGTGATTGTAGGTGTCTGCAACCCACAAGCTTCCTTGAGCATAGGTAATGCCTAAACAATGCTGAAGGCGCACCGCTTCCCCTATGCCATCTACGTCACCGAAGTTAAACAACTCTCCACTGCCACAGATGGTCCTAACTTGATAGTTTGAGCCTAAGCCTATGCCTCGAATGGCGCTAATTTCACTATCAGCTACATAGAGTTCCTGCCCATCTGTAGTGATACCGCTGGGCTGAGCAAAAGCTGCCTGCATGGGCTCTCCATCCACCCCTGCTTCTGCACCACTACCTGCATAAGTTTCGATAAATCCGGTTAATAAGTGCAGAACCCAAATTTGATGTGGTCCTGCCATCGCAACGAAGAGGCGATCGCCTACTTTTTCGACATCCCAGGGAGAATTTAACGGCGTTTCTAAAGCCAATCCTTGCTGAGGTCGAATTAAACGGTTTTGGATTCCGGTGCCAGCGATCGTATCTACCCGTTGTTGCCTCAAGTCAACACGACGCAGCGCATGATTTTCGGCATCAGCTACATAGAGAATCAACTGATCTGAGTCAAGACTCATCCCTTGAGGCGCAAAAAATTTTGCTTCCGCAAAAGTGCCATCTACTAAACCAGGCTCCCCAGTGCCGATCACGTGTCGCACTTCACCTGTGAGCGTCGCTATAACTAGCCGATGGTGGCCTGAGTCAGCCACAAATAACCAAACTTCTGCCCCCAACTGCCCAACTAAAACTTTGCCTGGAAAAGCAAGAGAGCTAGTCAGGGGTTGCTGTTCCTTTTCAAGGGTGAAGCTCAGTTCTTTTAAGCGCAAAGTTTCTTGAGTTTGAGAGTTTTGTAATAGCTCGTTTAGTAAAGCTTCTAGGCGATCGCGGCTGACTTCTCCGGTCAAAGAATGCCGTACATATCCAGCAGGGTCAATGATGACTAAAGTGGGCCAAGCCCGAACCGCGTACTGCTGCCAAACTTCAAACTCACTGTCTACCAACACCGGGTGTTCAACGTCGTAGCGCAGGATTGCCTGACGAATGCTGTTTAGCTCTTGCTCGTTGGTAAATTTAGCGGAGTGAACTCCAATCACTGTGAGGCTGTCTTTGTACTTCTGCTCCAGGTATTTCATAGTTGGCAGAACATGAAGACAGTTGATGCAGCCGTAGGTCCAAAAGTCTAATAAAACAAACCGACCCCGAAGCGATCGCAGCGTCAAAGGATGAGCTGTGTTCAACCAAGGTCGGTCTTGTGGAAGTTCTGGGGCTCTAACGCGAGGCATGAGTATCTCCTAGCAATCAAGCCCCAAAATTTTTAAGGAGTTTCGAGAGATTCTACGTTGTCAACCGAACTGCCAGCCTCAGCTTCTGGATTGCTATCAGGTGAGTCGGTGGTTGCGGGTAAGCTGGGAGCCGCAAACTTCTCGCGCAGTTGCTGTACGCGATCAGATGGCTCTGGTGCTTGAATAATAGGCACTTCCTTAGGCACGGCAGGGGCAATCGGTGCGGGTTGCGAACGTTTACGGATCGTTGGAGCTGTCTGCTGCGGTAGCGTAGGTTTGGGCTTTGGTACCACCACCTCTGGCAAGGCAGGAGTCACAATTGGCGCAGGCATCACAGGAGCAGGAGTTGCTTGGTGCAGCCGCTCAAAAATGTCTCCATACTTAGACTCCAGCGTTGCCTCTGGGACTTCAGGCTCTGCTACAGACGGCTCTAGGCTAGGAGCGATCGCGGGTTCCGCAGCTTCTACGCCGGGAGTTACTTCTGGAGCCTCGATTGCCTGTGGGCTTGGAGCTGTGGCAGGAGCAGGCACTAGATTTCGAAAACGACTAAAGAAGCCACCGGGTTTAGATTCAGTCGGTTGAGCTTGCGACTCTGCCTCTATTGCTGGAATTTCCGTCTCAACTGGAGCAGATTCAGCCGTGTCAGTTGGGACTGCTGGCTCTACGACTGGAGTTTCTGTGACCTCTGGTGCGATGATCTCTGGCGCGAGGCTGGGAGCAGGCGGACGGAGATTAAAGAACCCAGTTGGCTTGGAAGTTGCAGGTGTTTCAACCTTAGCGGGCTCCTCAGCAGCTTCAGGCGATGCAGTACGAGTCGCAGCAGGGGTTGGCTCTATGTCACTAGAAGTTTCTGGAGTTGGAGCTTCCAGTAAGTCTGGCAAAGTGGGCGCATCAGTAGGAGCTGGAATCACAGGGCTAGGCGCTGACCGACGGAAGCGGTTGAAGAAACCACCCGATTTGGGCTTTGCAGTCTCTAGCGGCTCTGGGGTTACTGCCGGTGATTCTGTTTCTTCTTCAGGTATAGAAGGAGGAATAGATTCCAGTGGCTCTGAAGAAGGCGCGATCGCCGGTTCTGGCTGAGTTTTTGGGAGAGTCTCAGGCTCAGGAGTCTCAATGACCTCTGGCTTACTTCTAGGGACGAAGTTTGGCTTCGGGGTGGTGTAAATCGGAGCAGCCGGACTCCGGAAGCGATTGAAGTAGCCACCTGGCTTGGGAGCCTCTGGTTGCTGAATTTGAGGTGGAGCAGGAGATTGGTTGGCCTTTGGCTCAGGCAGAGTTTCTGTAAAAGGTGGGGGAGAGAATTGCCCGTCTGGTTGTTCTTCTGGCAACTCTTCTACAGGTTGCTCTTCTACAGGCTGCTCTTCTACGGCAGGGCTGCTGGGTACTGGCGCGATCGCCTCAGGTTCAGGCATGGGAATTTGCAACTTATAGTTTGGATTGACAATGCCCCGCGCTTGTTCTGCGGAAATTTCGCCTCGGACCAGCTTAGACAGAGTATCTTGGCCGTTGAGTTCGTAAGTAATTAGTCGCACCGTATTGTTAAAGGCATTCCCAATCGGCTTACTCTTCTCATCCAGCAACTCTAGCTGTACCCAGTTTTTACCGGGCTGAAAACCTTTGAGGTAAAGCGGTTGCCAGCGCTCGAAGATAAAGCTCTCGCCATTGATCGTGCAGCGAATACGCCAATCGGAGATGTCGTCATCGTCTTCTTCCTGCGCTACTAAATGCAAAGGAGCATTGGTGAGGTAGAAGTCGAGCATGATTGGCTCAGCGCCATACTCTCCCTTGGGGCGGCTATAAGTTAGCAGCGGTTGTTCTAAATCTGGCGTATTTTCTTGGGTCTTAGTAAAGACATGAAAAGTGGTTTGAGCGTAAGCACCCTCATTCTTAAAGCTTTCATGCCAGGGCCGTGAGGCAAAGACACGCAGGGTATGTGTTCCAGGTGCTACCTCCTTAAGGACCAGCGGCTGGCTGACATCATATACAGCCTCATAGGGCTCATTATCCAAAATCACATGCAGATGAGGCCCTAAGCCTAGCTGGACATCTTTGAAGATGGGTAAATCTGTAACTTGGAAACGCACCGCGACTGTATTGTCTTGCAGGACTTCATTGGGGCGCGGGCTCTGAATTGAAACTTGAGGCTGATATTTTTCTAAGCTTTGCCGCAGTGTTTGAACGACTTCCGGCGGAGAAACTTCTGAGATTTTGCCTGCTTTTCCTACAAGTTGAAGAGATCCGGCGGGACTAGGAAGTCGCGCTTCGGAGCGATCGCCACAGCTTACTAGGCCCATCACCAAACTGACTGCTACTAGGAATGAAACGAAACCTTTAGCAGCACACCGCCAATTCATCGCAAACACGCAGCATTACTCCTAAGCGACCGACATCAAAAATCTTTACGCAAGTCGTTCCTAAGGAACTATAACGAAAAAGGCTTTCACTCCCCGATTGCACCTCAGTTGAGTATGAGTCATTGCGGAGTTACAGCACGATATTACTCTAAAGCTAAAACCTATATTCCCAGGTCTTGTCACTTGGAAAAAGCTAGTTCGCCTGCTTTTCAGCCAATTTCGCTAGAGCGTGTCGCAGCGTGTAGTAGGAGTAACCTGACTTAAAAGTGGGCTTTACTAGCGATCGTTTTTTTACACTTCTTAGCGCTATGTGAACTTATGCAAATCTCCTTGACATTTTGCTCAGCATCACAAAACGTCAAGCTCAGACCCACTAATGGTTTAGACAACTTGAATTATTGTTAACTGCTACGTAAACCCAACCTAAGGCAAGCCTATAATTCACCTTGAAGCTCCCCTCAGGCACTCCGCATCATACTTCAACCTCTCGCGGGACGATAATGATAGCGATTGCATTCTTTTCTGAATCCCAAATTCAGATGGGGTTACAAAGCTTAGTTCAGGTCTCATAAACTTGGATGCAGCTTCTGTAACGGTTCAGAAAAGGGCTCTAGGTGAATTCACAGCACCTCTGAGGGTGGGAGATTCCTCGTTCCTTGTCTAAAGAGAGGAGAGTCTCAATGGCAGTTAGTCCACAGGAGCGAGAGGCTAAAGCAAGGGTGGTCGTTGACAAAGACCCAGTTCCTACTTCTTTCCAGAAGTGGGCGCAACCAGGGCACTTTGACCGGACCCTCGCTCGAGGACCCAAAACCACTACTTGGATTTGGAATCTTCATGCCCTCGCTCACGATTTTGATAGTCATACTAGTGACTTAGAAGACGTATCCCGTAAAATCTTCAGTGCTCACTTTGGCCACCTGGCTGTAGTGTTCATCTGGCTCAGCGGGATGTATTTTCATGGCGCTCGCTTTTCAAACTATGAAGCTTGGCTGGCTAACCCTCTAGGCGTTAAACCTAGCGCTCAAGTGGTTTGGCCGATTTTTGGCCAAGAAATTTTGAATGCAGACGTAGGCGGCGGTTTCCAAGGTATTCAGATTACCTCTGGTTTCTTCTATATCTGGCGCGCTGCTGGCTTTACTAATACCTACCAGCTATATGTCACCGCTATCGGTGGTCTGGTAGCAGCTGCTCTGATGCTGTTTGCTGGCTGGTTCCACTACCACAAACGGGCTCCGAAGCTGGAGTGGTTCCAAAACGTTGAGTCTATGCTCAACCACCACTTGGCTGGTCTATTCGGTTTGGGCTCGCTATCTTGGGCTGGTCACCAAATCCACGTAGCACTGCCTATCAACGCCTTGCTAGATGCAGGTGTTCCAGCTGATCAGATTCCTCTGCCCCACGAGTTCATCCTGAACTCCAACTTAATGGCAGAGATTTTCCCCAGCTTTGCTAAAGGTCTAACTCCTTTCTTCACCTTGAACTGGGGTGAGTATGCAGACTTCCTGACCTTTAAAGGTGGTCTGAATCCAGTGACAGGTGGTTTATGGCTAACTGACACTGCACATCACCATTTGGCGATCGCAGTTCTATTCCTGATTGCTGGTCACCAGTACCGCACCAACTGGGGTATTGGCCACAGCATCAAAACCATTCTGGAAAATCATAAAGGTCCCTTTACAGGCGAAGGCCATAAAGGTCTTTATGAAAACCTGACCACTTCTTGGCACGCTCAACTGTCAATCAACCTGGCAATGGTTGGTTCCTTGAGCATCATCGTGGCTCAGCACATGTACGCAATGCCTCCGTACCCATACTTGGCGACGGACTACGCGACACAGCTTTCCATCTTCACTCATCACATGTGGATTGGTGGCTTCTTCATCGTTGGTGGAGCTGCTCACGCTGCGATCTTCATGGTGCGTGACTACGACCCAGTCGTAAACCAAAACAACCTCTTAGATCGCGTCCTGCGTCATCGGGATGCCATCATTTCTCACCTCAACTGGGTGTGCATTTTCTTGGGCCTCCACAGCTTCGGTCTGTACGTGCACAACGACACGATGCGGGCTTTGGGTCGTCCCCAAGATTTGTTCTCGGATTCTGCAATTCAATTGCAGCCTATCTTTGCCCAGTGGATTCAAAATGTTCACACCTTAGCTCCAGGTGGTACTGCTCCTAACGCGCTGGCTCCTGCTAGCTATGCGTTTGGTGGTGGTGCGGTTGCTGTCGGCGGCAAGGTCGCAATGATGCCAATCGCATTGGGTACGGCGGACTTCATGGTTCACCACATCCATGCGTTCACGATTCACGTCACGGTCTTGATCCTGCTGAAGGGCGTACTATTCGCTCGCGGCTCTCGCCTAGTTCCTGACAAAGCCAACCTGGGTTTCCGTTTCCCTTGCGACGGTCCTGGTCGTGGCGGTACCTGCCAAATTTCTGGTTGGGACCACGTCTTCCTAGGTTTGTTCTGGATGTACAACTCCATCTCGATCGCAATTTTCCACTTCAGCTGGAAGATGCAATCGGATGTGTGGGGTACTGTAAATCCTGATGGCACCGTGTCTCACGTCACGGGTGGCAACTTTGCTCAAAGTGCAATCACGATCAACGGTTGGTTGCGTGACTTCCTGTGGGCACAGGCTTCTCAGGTCATTCAGTCCTACGGTACAGCGTTGTCTGCTTATGGCTTGCTGTTCCTCGGTGCTCACTTCGTTTGGGCATTCAGTCTCATGTTCCTGTTCAGCGGTCGCGGCTACTGGCAAGAACTGATTGAGTCTATTGTCTGGGCTCACAACAAACTGAAAGTGGCTCCTTCTATCCAGCCTCGTGCTTTGAGCATCATTCAAGGTCGTGCTGTAGGGGTGGCTCACTTCCTCCTGGGAGGAATTGTCACAACCTGGGCATTCTTCCTAGCTCGATCAATTTCGATAGGATAAGGGCGAGGAGGACTCCCTAAAACTATGGCAACTAAATTCCCTAAATTTAGCCAGGACCTCGCTCAAGACCCGACTACACGTCGGATTTGGTACGGGATCGCAACGGCTCACGACTTTGAAAGCCATGACGGCATGACGGAAGAAAATCTTTACCAAAAGATTTTCGCTTCCCACTTCGGTCACTTGGCAATCATCTTCCTGTGGACTTCTAGCCTCCTGTTCCACGTCGCCTGGCAAGGTAACTTCGAAACCTGGATCAAAGATCCACTGAATGTCCGTCCCATTGCTCACGCGATTTGGGACCCCCACTTTGGTCAACCTGCGATTGATGCGTTCACTCAAGGTGGCGCTTCTGGCCCGGTTAACGTGGCTTACTCTGGTGTTTATCACTGGTGGTACACCATCGGGATGCGCACCAACGGTGACCTCTACCAAGGTTCCGTATTCTTGCTCATCCTCTCTGCGGTCTTCTTGTTCGCAGGTTGGTTGCACCTCCAGCCCAAGTTCCGTCCTAGCCTCTCTTGGTTCAAGAATGCTGAATCTCGCCTGAACCACCACCTCGCTGGTTTGTTCGGTGTTAGCTCTTTGGCTTGGACTGGTCACTTGGTTCACGTTGCTATCCCCGAATCTCGCGGACAGCACGTGGGTTGGGATAACTTCCTGACGACTCTACCTCACCCAGAAGGTCTACGTCCCTTCTTCACAGGTAACTGGGGTGTTTATGCAGAGAACCCAGACAGTGCTCAACATCTGTTTGGTACTGCTGAGGGTTCGGGTAATGCAATCCTGACCTTCTTGGGTGGCTTCCATCCTCAGACTCAGTCCTTGTGGCTGACTGACATGGCTCACCACCACCTGGCGATCGCAGTGATCTTCATCATTGCGGGACACCAGTACCGCACTAACTTCGGGATTGGTCACAACATCAAAGACATGTTGAACGCCAAGAACTTCTTTGGCGCTAAGACCGAAGGTCAAGGTAACTTGCCTCACCAAGGCTTGTACGACACCTACAACAACTCTCTGCACTTCCAATTAGGCATTCACTTAGCAGCGCTAGGAACTGTGCTTTCTTTGGTCGCGCAGCACATGTATGCGATGCCTCCTTACGCCTTTATGGCGAAGGACTTTACCACTCAGGCAGCTCTGTACACCCATCACCAGTACATTGCAGGCTTCTTAATGATTGGTGCGTTCGCTCACGGCGCTATCTTCTGGGTTCGTGACTACGATCCAGATCAGAACAAAGGCAACGTGCTCGATCGCGTCCTCCGTCACAAAGAAGCGATCATCTCTCACCTGAGCTGGGTATCTCTCTTCCTGGGTTTCCACACCCTAGGTCTATACGTCCACAACGACGTTGTAGTTGCTTTCGGTACTCCTGAAAAGCAAATCCTGATTGAGCCTGTATTCGCTCAGTTCATTCAGGCTTCCCACGGTAAGGCTCTCTATGGCTTCAACACCCTGCTATCAAATGCGGATAGTGTTGCTTCCAATGCTGGCGCTACTTACCTACCTGGTTGGCTCGATGCCATCAACAGCGGCACCAACTCCCTCTTCTTGACCATCGGTCCTGGCGACTTCCTAGTTCACCATGCGATCGCTCTGGGTCTGCACGTTACGACCTTGATTTGCGTCAAGGGTGCGTTGGATGCTCGCGGTACCAAACTGATGCCCGATAAAAAGGACTTCGGTTTCACCTTCCCTTGCGACGGTCCGGGACGAGGCGGCACTTGCCAAACCTCTGCTTGGGAACAGTCGTTCTACCTTGCTGTCTTCTGGATGCTGAACACCCTGGGTTGGGTCACCTTCTACTGGCACTGGAAGCATCTGGCTGTATGGCAAGGCAACGTAGCTCAGTTTAATGAGTCTTCTACTTATCTCATGGGCTGGCTACGCGATTACCTCTGGCTGAACTCTGCTCAGCTGATCAACGGGTACAACCCCTATGGCATGAACAACCTGGCGGTCTGGGGCTGGATGTTCCTCTTTGGACACCTGGTTTGGGCAACTGGTTTCATGTTCTTGATCTCCTGGAGAGGTTACTGGCAAGAATTGATCGAAACCTTGGTTTGGGCGCACGAGCGTACTCCTCTAGCTAACCTGGTTCGCTGGAAGGACAAGCCTGTTGCTCTGTCTATTGTTCAAGGCTGGTTGACTGGTCTAGTCCACTTCACGGTTGGCTACGTCCTCACCTACGCCGCTTTCCTCATCGCCTCTACTGCCAGCAAGTTTGGTTAATCTTCACTGATTGACTCGCGTTAGCTGTATAGGTTAATAGGAACTCCCCTGCTGCAAGGTGGGGGAGTTTTGTTATGAGCCAGTTTTGAAGTTAACGATGAGCTTCTACCCCAACCTGCTGACACATTTCCAGAACTGGGCAAGTAGAACAACGGGGGCGATCGCCTGCACAAATATGTTTGCCAAAGGGCACCAGCAATCGATTAATTTCGATCCAGTATTCGGGTGGTAGCTGCTTCTCTAGTGCTGCCAATGTTTTTTCTGGAGTTCGGGTGTGGACATAGCCCCAGCGGTTGGTGACGCGATGGACGTGAATATCCACGCTGATGTAAGGCTGATTGCAAGCAATCCCTAAGACAAGATGAGCGCATTTAGGGCCAATGCCGTTGAAGGAAAGTAGGGTGTTGAGGTCGCAGGGTAGAACTCCGTTATGTTCTGCTACCGCTTGTTGGGCGATCGCGTGAATCTGAGGGGCTTTGCCTTCGTGAAAAGTGGAGTCGCTAATCAGTTGGTCAATTTCGGCGATCGTGAGTTGGCTAACTTCTGCGGGAGTTCGAGCTTGCTGAAAGAGGCGACGTGATACGGGTAAGGTGGTTTCGTCGCGAGTGCGAATCGAGATCATGCAAGCCAACAAAAGCTCGAAGACAGAGTTATAGCCTTCCTCAGCGAGTTCAAACAATGCAGCTTTAGGTAAAGGTTCTACAGCTTGCCGAATCTGGGCGATCGCCACCTCAATCTCAAACGGTTGCTTCTCAGCCACTAAGCGTTACCTCTGGCACTCCCATAAACCGCGATCGCTTAACTCTCTGCTTGCCGCTGTTTTGAAATCTCTTGCAGCAGTTGATCATCAGAGTAAGAGCTTTCCCAATCGCCTTGTAACTCTAGCCGTACCGATTGTGCTCCACCACTCGGAGTACAGACTACTCGATAGGTGTCTTTGTCTTCGTTGACTTTCGCGGCTTCCTGATTCTCGGCGGTTTGGGAAAGACCCGCATAAGCTTGAATACAGCTCCAGGTAATTCCCTCAGCATCAGTAACTTCTCTTGGCATAAACGCTCTCGCCCTCAGTTTCACGGTTTGTAGAGAGAATTATGGCTGAGCGATCGCGTTAAGGGCTTCTATCACAAGCATTAAGCTGGTGAGGAACTTGTAGGTTGTGGTAGGTGAGAATCGCTCAAAAAGTGAAGAATTGCGTCACTAATAGCATCTGGGCAGCATACAGCTGCATCGTGTCCACAATTGATAATGACTTGAAACTGAGCATGAGGCAGGCGAGCATGCAGTTCCTCCCCGTTGCTCAGGGGAAACCAGCGATCATCTTTGCCCCAAAGAATCAAAGTTGGACAAGCGATCGCGCCTAGATTATCTTGAATCGGTGTAATTTGGTTCGGCTGTCCTGCCAGCAGTGCCTGAATTTCGCGGGCAGATTGGCGCATATCTACGGCAAATTGCGTCATGGCCCCTGGAATCTCAGTGTAAGGGTAGGTCAACCAATAAATTTCCTCTGGAGATGTAGAGGTGGGGTCTACCATTACTTCGAGGCGAGCAATTTTTACTAGTAAATGCACTAGTGGCGTGACTGGGCGCGCTAGCTGTAATTCATCTACCCATTGCACCAACGGCAGCGGAATGTCGGCCATCCACTGCATACCCCAAGTCGGCAAGCGCTTTGGAAAGATGGGGACATTGATCACCACTAACTGAGCAACTAGTTCTGGATAGGTTTCCGCTAAAGCGATTGCAGTTAGGGCTCCTAATGACTGGCCCACGACAATCGCAGGTTCGGGACACAACGCTTGAATAATTCGCGCCAACTCCACAAGTTGATGTCCTGGAACTTCAGAGTGGCGAATCTGCTCAGAAAAACCATAACCTTTGGCATCAAAACAAATGACCCGAAAGTGCTGCGATAGTGGATCAATTAAATCTCGCCAAGCATAGCTCCAGCTAGCAGCGCCATGCACCAAAATTAGGGGTGGGCCGCTGCCTTTTTCTCCATAGGCGATCGCTACTGAATAACCACTCGCATCTAAAATCTGGATTTGCTGTCGGCCCTGTGGAAAGGTTGCCTGCCACCAATCCTGTACCATTTCTGCCTCTTTGCCTGGATAACTTTGCCAAAACATGAGTCTGGATTAACTAGGCCATCCATTACTAGCCCAGTCATCCTCAGCTCTTGTCCTTAAATCCTAGCAATCTCAAAACTGCCTAGGATTCATAGCTGTTTTGGCAAAGTCTTGTCGCAAAGTTTTAGCGATCGCAAAACTTAGAAAATCCCTTTCAACGCAAATTCTTGAAAATCCCTCAAAAAGCCAGTGGCGGCAATTCTGCTGCGTCTCATAGCCATGAGTTTTCCGGATTGCTAGCTGGATGCAGGGATTGTATCACTCTAGAATTTTGCCGCTTCTTTATAAAAGAAAATGCGATGAGCTTGTACGATGGCAGCACAGTGATTGGCAGGAGTGAAGATGCAGCGCTACGTCTGTACAGTTTGTAACTACGTTTATGATCCAGCCGTAGGTGATCCAGACTCAGGAATTGCTCCCGGTACCGCCTTTACAGATTTACCAGAGGATTGGATTTGCCCGCTATGTGGGGCTACTAAAGCCGATTTTGAGCCACAGGAATCTTAAACCTCAACGAATTAGGGCATTCAGGGCACTGTGGCAAATTAATGAGGAAAAGCCAGCGATCGCTAGAACTCGATCACATCAAATATTAGTGGACTTGATGTCTTGGGAACTGGCTCAACCCGGCGTTCTAACTCTGCTTGTGCTTAAGCCATGCGAAGGTACCAATCGCAACCAATCCAAGCGCTGCAGTTGCGGAAGGCTCAGGGACACTGGTGGGTTCTTCTGGGGTCTTGACCACAGCTCGATAAATTGTGGCGTGCGATAGGTCTTGAGCGATACCTTTGCGATTTGTAGACACTCCAGCTGTGGACCACTTGCCACTCAGCACGGAAAAAGGATCGCTGGAGCCATCGAAGAAATAAGCGCTCCAGGAATTGGAAGCTTTCAAGCTGAGCACAAACGGACCTGTTAAAGCGGTATCAACGCTCCAAGTGCCAGAGTTGCCAGAGGTAACATCAAAGGCCCCCGCATCTGATTTGCCGACAAAGGCCCAATCCGTAATTCCTGCAAAAACTCCGGTTGATAACTTACCAAAGAGTGCTCCTGAGCCATCTCCTTGAGCATCATTACCATCGAATGAGCCGATACAAGAGGTGGAAGTACCAAGGCCAAAGGCAGTGACTGTCCCAGCGGAGCAATTTGCGGCTTGGGCAGGAATCGCCGAAAGTGCCAGTAGGCTAACTGCCAGTAGAGGAAGCTTCGTGAAAGAAGTGAATCGCATGGTTATTCTCTGGTATTCCAAGGATGATAGACGCTAGTGATTGGGCCGTCTCAGTTGTATAAGTATTTACAGAAAGATGACGGCTTTACTAAGCTAGCAAGCACAAGGATGAAGAGCTTTCGGACAAAAAAATCTTTAACAGCCCTTGAAAATAGGAAGTCCGAGCTGTATTTCTACGTAGCAGAAGTGGAGTTCAACAATTAGGAGTGCTAGTGTGCTGACGTAGTAAAGACAACCTCAAATGGTCAGATGAGTGGGATTACGGCAGCTTGATTTCAGCTAGTCGGCTTCGCTGGAGTTTACCGCTGCAATTTCACTAGGTTAGTCGAAGAACATTCAGTAATTATGGGCTAGTGTTTAGGGTCAGCGATCGCAGGTTAGGCTGATTGAGGTCGCAGGTTTGTGGTTCTAAACGCGGTATGAGCACTCTAGTCGGTAGTCACCTCCAAAACGGCAAGTATACAGTTGAGCAAGAGCTGGGGCGCGGTGGATTTGGCGTCACCTATAAAGCCATCCTGCACTCGCTGGCGCAACCTGTGGTGATCAAAACGCTTGATGCGTCTCTCCGCCGAGATCCCAACTTTGCTCAATCCCAACAGCAGTTTCAGGATGAGGCGAAAAGGCTAGCGTTGTGTATCCATCCCAATATTGTTCGGGTCATGGACTTCTTCACAGAAAACGGTCTGCCCTTCATTGTGATGGAGTATATTCCCGGAGCTACCTTGGATGCTGTCGTTCTGCCGAATATGCCGCTGGCAGAGGCAACAGCGATTCACTATATTCGTCAGATTGGGCTAGCACTAAAAGTTGTGCATCAGAATGGCCTACTCCATCGAGATGTGAAGCCTCAGAACTTGATTTTGCGCCAAGGAACCGATCAAGTGATTTTGATCGACTTTGGCATTGCGCGGGAGTTTTCGCCGGGAGCTGTGCAGACTCATACCAGCTTCGTGTCACCTGGTTACGCTCCCATTGAGCAATATCTGCCCCAGGAGAAGCGTACTCCTGCCACTGATGTTTATGGCTTAGCAGCTACTCTCTACATGCTGCTGACAGCCCAAGTCCCTGCCCCCTCGATTCTTCGCGATCGCCAACCCCTACGAGAACCCAGAGAGTGGCGATCGGACCTTAGCGCTAGGGTCAACCAAGCGGTCGTCAGGGGCATGGCGGTCGAACCTCAATTACGCCCAGCCAGTGTTGATGAGTGGCTCCAGTTACTACCTGACTCTCAATTTGCCAGTCAGCCAACTCCCTCCACTACCACCCAAGCGGCAACGGTGGCCGTAATTCCGCAACATCGGCCAGTTTCTCGGCCAGCTCCTCGGTCAGTTCCTACAGTCGTTGCTGCATCTCCTCGCTCCCAACTCTGGCGGTACGTGCTGATTGGTGGACTGGCAGCGATCGTAGCTGCAACGGTAGGAGCCTTAGTTGCCAGACAACCCTCCACTTCAAACCCTTCCGTAGCCCAACCGAGTCCTGTCGCTCCGCCTTCCAGCCCAACTTCAACTCAAGAAGCTGCAACTCCCGCTCCAGAAGCAATCTCTGCCCCTACACCCCCGGTGCTACCAGAGGCTCCTGAGCCATCACCCCCCGACGAGCCTGAACCGCCCGCTCCAACTTCTCCTGAACCAGAAGGCGACTTAGAACCTGCCCCTCCATCAACGAGTCCATCTCTACCTCCAGAATCTGAAAGTGTTCCTCCTGAACCACCAGACGAAAAAGCCGCAGAGCAACAGCAGGAGGCAGAAGAACGAGCCGCAGAAGCAGCACGAGAAGCAGAAAAACAAGAAAAGGAGCGAGCTAAAGAGCAGGAGAAGGGAGACGGCAAAAAGAGAGATTAGCGCTGGCTTCAGCTTTTTGTGAAACCGAAGCGTTAGCCTAGAATCAAGGATTTGCAATCAGGGTTAGAATTCCTTTGTCTTCACGACCGTTAAAAGTTTTAGTAATTGGGGGCGGGGCAGCAGGTTTTTTTGGCGCGATCGCCTGTGCTGAGGCGCACCCCCACGCGCAAGTCATGCTGATAGAAGCAGGCCGTCAACTTTTGCCCAAAGTTAGAATTTCAGGGGGCGGGCGCTGCAACGTGACCCATGCCTGTTTTGACCCAGCCGTTTTAACGCAGTACTACCCCAGGGGTGGCAAAGCTTTACGGGGAGCTTTCACCCGTTTCCAGCCACGAGACATGATTGCTTGGCTAGATCAGCATGGTGTGGAACTGAAAACCGAACCCGATGGGCGAATGTTTCCCACCACTGATGATTCGGAAACCATTGTGGATTGCTTCATTCATGCGGCTAAGGCGGCGGGAGTGGAGATTCGCACTGGAGTTCCGGTGGCGGGAATTACTCGCTTAGATCCTGGCTTTGAGGTGGCGTTAAAGTCTGGGCAGACCCTCAGTTGCGATCGCCTCTTGCTCACCACAGGCAGCAGTCCCCAAGGGTATCAACTCGCTAAACAGTTGGGCCACCAAGTAGCGCCCCCGGTACCCTCTTTATTTACCTTTAATGTTTCCGATCCGCGTCTGCACGACTTAGCAGGTGTTTCTGCCTCCTCAGTCCGAGTGCGTTTGCGAACCGCCAATGGTGAGCAGTTCGAGCAAAGCGGGCCGCTCCTGATTACACACTGGGGTTTAAGCGGGCCAGCGGTGCTGAAATTGTCTGCTTGGGGAGCTAGGGCATTGCATGACAGCCGTTATCAAGGCACTTTGCAAATCAACTGGTTGCCACAATATAAGCTAGAAGCTTTACGTGAGCAATTGCTTGCGGTGAAGTCTCAGTTACCCAGAAAAGCAATCGCCCCCAATTGCCCAGTTCTCTTACCTCGCCGTCTGTGGGAACGGTTGATTGCTAGTGCTGGCATTACAGAAACAACTCGTTGGGCAGAGCTCTCTAACAAAGCCCTAAACCAACTGCTGCAAGAACTGACTCAAGGTTCCTATATCGTGAAAGGTAAAGGTGCTTTTAAGGAGGAGTTTGTCACTTGTGGCGGAGCCAGCTTAAAAGAAGTGGATTTCAAAACGATGGAAAGCCGCTGCTGTCCAGGGCTTTACCTAGCCGGGGAGATTCTGGATATTGATGGGGTTACAGGCGGCTTCAACTTTCAAAGTGCTTGGACAACTGCTTGGTTGGCAGGTCAGGCGATCGGTTGATGAGCATTCTAGTTCTACCGGAGGGCGATCGCTACCAGCAGCGTTGTGAAATTGTCTTGTGAGATCGCCAAAGTCGCCAACCGTTGCAGCTAACCCTTATATCAAGCGATCGCGCTCGATTTCTTCAATCACCTGCAAGCCACGCGGATCACCCACTTTTAGCAAAGCGGTTTTAGCATCTTCTTGGACACCCAGTTCTTCGTCCTCGGCAAAAGCTTCGATCAAAGCATCGATCGCCGTCGCATACACAACGTTGGAAGGTAGTTCACGGCACAGTTGCCCCACCGACCAAGCACAGTTGCTTCGGACTGCCGCTACCGGATCACGTCTTAAGCCTTCGATCAGGGGTGGAATTGCAGCAATCACAGATTCGTAGTTCACATCCGACATTTGAGATAAGGCGCTCGCAGCCCAAAGTCGTACGGCGGAAATATCAGTCTTGAGTGCATCAATCAGCGGCAAGAGAGAGCGGCGATCGCGGCAGTTGCCCAAGGCCCAAACCACACCTTTACGCACGTAGCCATTCCAATCGCGATTCAGTTGGTCAATCAACGGCTCCACCGCATCATGACTTGGATTTCGCCCCAAACCGTAGGCTGCACTGACTCGCACCAACGGGCAAGCATCCTGTAACAGGCTAATCAACTGCGGAATCGCACGATCATCCTGCAACTCACAAAAAGCTCTAGCTGCCAGCATCCGCTGGTTGGTCTCCGGTGCATCTAAGAGCGCCAGCATTGCCTCTGGATTTGGCTTCGGTGTCTCAGACTCAGCATCAATTGGCCCCATGCGGTCGAGGGGGCTCTCCAGTTCAGCCTCAAGATCGAGTACTGTTAGGTCGTCATCATCATACATACTGTCACTTTACAGCACTTAGCGGGGTGCAGGAGCAGGTCAACAGGTAGAGTTTTTGCGGTAGTGGAACTGCAAAATTGGGGGATGATTTCGCAGTTTTGACTCTATCCCAACTTAACTTGCGAGGTAGTAGTGCCGGAAGGAGTAAGCTACAGCTTCTTCGCAAAAATATAACAATATTGGTCAGGATGCAGTATCTAAGCCAACCGTAGTGGTAACAAGCCACAACATTCCCGAGGATATTGGCGATCGCCTTGGCAAACTCGCAGAAACAAAGCCTAGGGCGATCGCGCCAGTATCGCTTATACCCAATTTTCTGCCAAAGTCACGGTTACCGATACTTATCCTTCGGTTGACGGTGATT
The DNA here is from genome assembly GCF_014696035.1 of Trichocoleus sp. FACHB-262. Classification (NCBI taxonomy): domain Bacteria; kingdom Bacillati; phylum Cyanobacteriota; class Cyanophyceae; order Leptolyngbyales; family Trichocoleusaceae; genus Trichocoleus; species Trichocoleus sp. FACHB-262. The sequence continues at coordinate 39,432 of NZ_JACJPK010000094.1, forward strand.
CCAACGGCTTAACCATCCATAAAGCCTGCGTTTGAAACCCTAGCTTCTGGTATAGGTTCAGCGCAGGTTGGTTGGCTTGAAATACTTGCAGCCCCAGTTGGCGATCGCCCCTTGCCTGGGACCAAGCGATCGCATGTTGAATTAGAGCCGTAGCAATTCCTCGCCGCCGATGTTCTGGCAAGACATACAGCAAAAAGATACAAGCATGGCGATCGCCTGTCACTTGGTCAACCGAGTTACCCAGCCATAGACAGGCCACAGGTGACAGAGCCGCACGAGCCAACAGAGTCGTAGAAGTAGCAGGGCTTGGCTCCTCTAGCTCCACCCACCAGACAGGACTGTCATGAGTCAGGTAGCGCTCCACAGTCTGCGCTAAGTGAGAAAAATCTTGATCTGGGTATAGTTCCTGGTAAGTTCGCTGCATAAACTTGACCAGCAACGCTCGCTCCAAGCCAGAGCCAGAACGCAGCCAATAACCTGGCAACAATAGCTTCGGTGAGGACACCGCTACTTAATCACCCTACAAAACCAGGGCTTACAGTTGCTCGGACAAAGCTGGATCATCTGGTAATCCTTTAATCAGGGCTGACAGCGCTGGTGGCAAATCAGCTACTTGGTCTGGGCGAGCCGGAATAGTTTGCAAACCTACTTCTTCAATTGGAGCAGGTGCTGCCATATCCGTTGGCAAAAAGATACGAGCGCTGACTGCAACCAGAGCGACCAGAAAGACCAAGACCACAATCAGAGGGGCAATGTACTGACGAAAGAAAGCCATAGTGACAGGGAATCGTAGGTAAGAAAATTTATCTGAGAAAAAATCTAAGATTTGTGAAGCGACTCTCTCTTCATCCTACAACCGATACAGCTAATCGTCTCCGTCCTCTCCATTAGCATTTACCGCCTCAACTTTGGCATTCCAAGGCGCAAAAACAGGTAAAAGTAATAAACCTGGTAACGCTGCCACCAGCGATAGCGTAAAGAATAAAGGCCAACCTGTTGCTTCCACAATCCCACCTGCGGGTGCCACCAAAATGTCACGACTAACCGCCATGAGGCTGGAAAGTAGGGCAAACTGCGTCGCCGAAAACCGTTGGTTACAGAGGCTCATCAAGAAAGCGACAAAAGCGGCTGTGCCTAATCCTGCACAGAAGTTCTCGATATTAATTGCGACCACCATAAACGAGTAGTCTTTACCAACCTGGGATAGCCCTAAGTAGGCCAAGTTACTAACCGCTTGTAGCCCACCAAATATCCAGAGAGAGCGGTTAATGCCCAATTTACTAAGGACCGCACCTCCTGCTAACACCCCAACAATGGTTGCCAGCAGTCCCATTCCTCCCTGAATCGCGCCAATATCGGTCTGGGTAAAACCCGTCTTCAGCAAAAATGGGGTAGACATATTGTTGACGAGGGCGTCTCCGAGCTTGTAGAGCACGATGAACACCAGAATCAAAGCACCCCGCACTGCACCGAGTCGTTGAAAAAACTCGATGAAGGGCAACCTCACAGCATCTGCCAAAGAATCAGGAGGGCGATCGCGCAACACGGGTTCTGGAGCCCAAAGCGCTGTCACCATTCCGATTGCCATTAGCACTGCCAGCAACAAGTAAACGGTGGGCCAAGGAATCCGATCTGCCAAAATCAGGGCTAAGGAACCAGTGATTAAAAGAGCGATGCGATATCCTAACACCGCTACCGCTGCCCCTGCTCCCATTTCATGGGTTTCCAGCACATCTGTGCGGTAGGCATCAAACGCAATATCTTGGGTGGCACTGAAGAAAGCAATGATCAGAGCATTCAGCGCCAACAGTTGCAGGGCTTGAGCAGGGTTTTGCAACGCCATCGCGCCAATGGCCAGCAGCAATGCACCTTGGGTCAAAATTAACCAACCTCGTCGTCGCCCTAGAAATGGTGGGATAAACCGATCGAGAATAGGGGACCACAGAAACTTTAGAGAGTACGGTAAGCCTACCAAGCTAAACAGGCCAATCGACTTCAGGTCGACTCCTTCCACCGTCATCCAAGCTTGCAGGGTTTTACTAGTCAAAAATAATGGCAAGCCAGAAGCAAAGCCCAGCAACAATAATGCAGCCATTTTGCGGCTTTGAAATACTTGCAGCACAGATTGAGTCGCTTTCACAGTTAATTAGAATTCCTCCCACAACAGAGCCTTCCTGTCGCAGTCTGACAATCATGCCACAGGAAGATTCAAGCACTCATTGATTGTAGGGAGCTGTTACAAAATTAAGCGAGAGCCGTCTCAAGACCGCGCCATACACCAACCAGTGAGCCTTGCACCTGTACGTGACTAGCAGACACCTCAATTGGTGGATACTTCACATTCGCAGGCTTCAAAGTGACTTTGTTGCCCTTGCGATGGAAGTGCTTCAGAGTCGTACCATGTCCCTCCACCATCGCGGCGACAATGGTGCCGTTCTTGAGAGACTTAGGATCGGCGACAGGTTTCATGATCACAACATCGCCAGGAGCGATCAGCGCTTCAATCATGCTGTCGCCAGTGACTCGCAATGCGAAATATTGAGGTTGCAGCAGAAGATTAGATAGATCTAGGCGATCCACCGTATCCGTAAACGGCTCGACCAAGCCACCAGCGGCGATCGCACCTAGAATAGGTACACCCTGGGTATCCGCTTGCAAAATCCGGATTGTCCGAGCTTTGCCCTCGGTCCAGCTAATATATCCCTTAGCGCGCAGGTGCTCTAAGCGGCTTTGGATGGGAGCGGGCGACTTCAACTCCATCGCCTGCATCATCTGCCGAATGGACGGCGAATGGTGGTGGTGACGGATATACTCTAATAACCAGTCGAAAAGTTGCTGTTGGGCTTCAGTGAGGCGTTCCATAAAAATTCTAGGTGGTTGATTATTCTCACCCCATAGAACATTTGTATCATCACAATTCTCGTCTGTCTAGTCCTGAGCCAAATCTTGAACCAAATAAACCTGCGATCGCCTACGCACCTGCTCCTAGCAAGCTAGCCAGCAATGCCTTCTGAGCATGAAGACGATTTTCCGCTTGGTCCCAAATCTTGGATTGCTCGCCTTCCATCACGCCATCGGTAATTTCTTCTCCCCGGTGCGCTGGGAGGCAATGTAAGACGATCGCCTTGGGGTCCGCTAAGCTCAGCAGGAATTCATTCACTTGATACGGCTGAAAGATAGGAATGCGAGAGGCAGCATCTGCTTCTTGGCCCATGCTAGCCCAGACATCCGTGTAGAGTACTTGAGAAGCTTTGACGGCTGTTTCTGGATCGTGAGTGACAGTCACTTCTGAGCGACCTCCGGCGATCGCTTTGGCCTGTTCCACAATTGCGGGTAAAGGCTTGTATTCAGGCGGTGTGGCTACTCGTACATTCATTCCAACTAAAGCACAACCCAATAGGAGAGAATGGGCCACGTTGTTGCCGTCTCCTAAGTAGGTTAACGTCAGACCTGCTAACGTACCAAACGTCTCCTGAACGGTCAGTAAGTCCGCCAAAATTTGGCAAGGATGCTCCAAATCACTCAGGGCATTGATCACGGGAATCTGAGCATGATGGGCAAATGTTTCGAGGTCTTGCTGCTCAAACGTCCGGATCGCCATGATGTCGAGATAGCGATCTAGAACGCGCGCTGTATCCTCCAGCGGTTCTCCTCGCCCGACTTGAGTCACGTTTGGGTTCAGATCTAGGACTTGCCCCCCTAGTTGGTACATGGCAACCGAAAAGCTCACCCGTGTCCGCGTTGAGGCTTTATAGAACAGCAACCCCAAAACTTTGGGACAGTGCGGCGCGACTTTGCCCGCCTTCATCTGTCCTGCCAAATCCAGTAGCCCTTGCACCTCGTCTGGGGTGAGATCCGCCAAACTTAGGAGATCCCGTCCTTTCATTGCCTCCATGCTGCCCCTCTTTAACTGAAGCAAAATGCTTTGATGCTTACAAACAAGCGTAGGCAACCGACAAGGCTACCCTGAGCGGCCTACCAGAGAGGCCGTCTTAAAACCCTACCAGATCCTCAAGAGATAACCTAGCCAGCAAACCTTGATATAGCAATCCAAGTACAGAGACCAATTTCCAGGTTGAGGGGCGATCGCGATATCGACATCTTCTCGGCTTCAGATAACTCGTCTACTCGACTAAATGAGTAATGATTTCACGAACGATTAGCCGCTAAAAATTGCTTGATTTGCGCCAGGATTGCTTCTAAACCCATATCTTTGACTAGAAATCCATCGGCTTGGGGGCAAAGGGCTTTACCAGCCTCCAAATCATGTTGGCTCAAAAATCCAGTGGCTAGGATTAGCACAGGCGGGTTGAGTAAATCGTTTTTCAGCTGGCAAATCAACTCACAGCCATTGATGTTTTTTTCAAATCTGGCGGGTGGAATGGAGAAATCGACGATCGCCAGATCATACTCATGGGCTTTGGGCAAGAAGCTATAAACATCTACATAGTTAGATACATCAAACTCATTTCTGAAAAATCGTTTAATTGCGAATCCCCATTGTTGATCATCATCCAACACCGCAATCTTAGACATCGGAAACTTCTATTTTATAGTGGCTAGTTTTAATCACTATTTTAAGACAACTATTTCAGCGATTCTAATGAGAATTTTCAAGCAAAACTTTTTCTTCCTAAATATGAATCAGCATTAATTCACCTAGGTTAGATGAATTAACAACTCAATTAGTTAGTGCCGCAGAGCTGGGTGATCGCATTCAGAAGGGCATCGTAATCTGTAATAGGTTTTGTATAAAAACCATCCGCTTGAGATGTCACTAAAAGTGCTTTTTGTTCAGTCAGCATGGCATAAGCAGTGACTAAGATAATTGGGATATGAGCCGTAGAGGAATGATTTTTCAGCAAACGAGCTAAATCCGCGCCACTCACCGCTTGCCCTTTCCATTGGGCTCCAGGTAAGTTCACATCCATCAAAATTAAATCCACTGCCCCGATTTGGCATCGATAGAAAATCTCAACCGGATCATCGGCAATGTAGACTTGATGACCACCTAAACGCTGAATTAATTTAGCAGTTCCTTTAGCTAGTACTTGGTCATCATCAACTAGCAAAATATTCAAGGTTTGTGTTCCTTTGCCTGAATCGTTAAATCTATTAGCAATCAGAGCGGTTAGTTATTAAAGCGATCGCAATCAGCTAAGCCAATTTCTAAGGATTGAGCGTATCCATATGGGGCAAAGTAAAACTTACTTGAGTCCCTTGATCTTTACCAGCACTATCAATCCAAATTCTGCCGCCCATCAGCTCTACGAGACGCTTACTAATGGTCAAACCCAAGCCCGTCCCCCCATAGCGCCGCTTAATCGAGCCATCGGCTTGCACAAAAGGCTCAAACAATAAATCTCGTTTCTCTAAGTCGATACCAATACCTGTGTCAGTCACAGAAACTTCCACAATTTGACCAATCTTGCTCTGAGAGAAATTATCTGTTTTCTTCACCGCGTGAATGCGAATTTCTCCTTGACTAGTAAATTTCAGGGCATTGGAAACCAGATTAGTTAATATTTGTCGAAGCTTGATCTTATCGGCATAAACGTTGTCCACTTCACATTCAACGATTAATGCAATTCCTTTACGACGGCTATCTAAATTGAATAAATTCCGCTCTTCTTGTAACAGTGTTGGTAGATGAACCACTTCCAAATTGATGTTCATTCGACCTGCTTCAATTTTGGCAATATCTAAAACATCGTTGATGATATCAACCAAATTTTCGGCAGACTGGTAGGCCACTTGAATATATTCTTTTAATTCCTCTTCATTGTCATAAAATCCTTCCTTAAGCAATTTCAAATAGTTCAGTGTTGAAGCTAAAGGTGTGCGTAGTTCATGGCTGGTAGAGGAGAGGAAATCAGACTTCAAACGGCTGGCTTCCTCTGCAACGGTCCGTGCCGTATGTAACTCCTGATTACGCATTTCTACCAGGATTCGTTGTTCTCGTTCGTACTGGTACAAGCGGTTCTGCATCACAGCCATTGACAGATGCGTGCCTAGGGCGCGAATTAGCTCAGTTTCTCCTTGTAACCAAGGCTGAGCTTGGGCTTGCTTCAATTCTCGCCAAACTTCAAAGGACTGTCGGGGTCGTTGCTGCCGCTCATCGGAGTCCCAGTGTCCCGCCCACGCTTTCTCTGTATCAACCTCATCGCGAAAAATACTCAAGCAGCCTAAAGATTGCTGCCCATAACGCAGGGGCATGATCAAAATGCTACGAATCCGACTGGGCGCAAAAGCGGCTTGCAATGCAGCTAGCTTTGGTTCCTGATACAAGTCGGCGATCGCACAAATATGGGGGATGGCTGGGTAAACGACGGGTTGCGCTTCTTCCGTGATTTCCATCAGGTCTGGAGCCAAAGAAGCTGCGATCGCAGATTTGGTTAGAGGCGGTCGTTGGAGCAGAGATAACAGTAATGCTGGCTGTACAGGTTTAGTTTGGCCATCCATTAACTCTTGCCAAAAACTGCTTGCCTCTAAATCTAAAGGTTGAGCAGCGTCAGGCAATTGGGGTTGCGTACCATAAGCGTAGAGATGGCCGCCAGCAGTAGCTTCAGTGCCCGCCAAAAACAATCTGCCGCCCGAACCCTGAACCGCCTCAATTACCCGCTGGAGGACAATTTGCAGAATTGCTTGAATACTGAGCGGCGCATGTAGCAAGGTGGAAATTTGGTTCACAATTGCCTCGCGCGCTGCTTGCTCTCTGGCCTGGGTTAGCAGATTAGATTGAGCGATCGCGATCGAAACTTGGTCCGCCACCATCTGCAAAATTTGCAGATCTGTCGCCGAGAAAACTCTGGGTTCAGAGTGGTGGGAAACTAACAAACCCCACAGTTGCTGGTGATGCAAGATGGGTACAACCAGCGAAGACTGAACGCCCATCGCAGTCAAATATTCAACGTGGCAGGGATCAACAGGACGCTGGAGAAGCCCAATAGCAGCCAAATCCTCTGCGGTATCGGGGCTATTTAACCAACTCACATTAACTTGCTGACTCAGCACGTCAACAATGACTCGCTGCCGAGCTTTGACAAACATTTCGCGGGCTTGAGGGGGAATGTCGTCCGCTGGAAAGTTTAGCCCCAGCAAAGAAGGTAATCGCTGTTGGTAAATAGACTCTGCAATGACTTCACCGCTTTCATCTGGGTGGAACCGATAAACCTTGACCCGATCAGTACCCAGAAACGAGCGCGTTTCTGCCACAGTTGCAGCCAGGATCTCAGGCAGTTCTAAGGACTGACGGATGCGGTTGGTCATCCGGTTTAGTAGAGTTCCTTGAGCCAGCAGGGATGGCTCTATTTCCTCTCTAAAACTGCTCTCTGGCTGGTTCATCTTAAGTTAGGGCGAAGTTAGTCAGTGGCAAAAAAGCTGTGTAGCAAAAAAGCTTTATAAATTTAGGGTTCCACCAATTCTGACTTTTGCAACAGCACACTCAACTGTCTCAACCGCTTGATATTTACTTGATATTTAACGGTTTTCGGCTAAGCAACCACAGAAATTAGTGGAAAGGCATCTGCCACTGCTGCCTTGTCAGGCTCCAATTCAGCAAAAGCCACGATCGCCCTATCCAACAAGTCCACACCCTGCTGCACCGTTTCAATTAAACACAACTGACCGCGTAGCTCAGCCGCTCCAGCAAAACCTTTGACATACCAAGTCATATGTTTGCGAGCTTGCCGAATGCCGCGATCGCCCTTGTACTCCCACAGTGCTTGTAAATGCTCCCGTGCACACAGCAATCGTTCTACTTGGGTCGGCACAGCTTTTTCGGTGCCAGTTTTGAGAAAGTAATCAATCTCCCCCACCAAGAAGGGATAGCCCATCGTGGCACGCGAGCACATCACCCCATCTGCCCCAGTCTGCTCTAAACATTCCACCGCAGTTGCCACCGAGAAAATATCGCCATTGGCAATCACTGGAATCGACAGCTTTTCTTTGACTCGACCAATCCACTCCCACTTAGCAGAGCCGTTGTAGCCCTGCGATCGCGTTCGTGCATGCACCGTTAACATCTGCGCTCCAGCATCCTGCAACCGCTGGGCAAACTCCAGAATGTTAATCTCCTCGTCAGTCCAGCCAATGCGAGTTTTTACCGTCACAGGTACATTCACTGCTTGCACCACCGTCCGCACGATCGCCTCTGCCGTTTGAGGATCGCGCAACAGCGAAGAACCACCCCCATTCTTCGTGATTTTGTTCACCGGGCAACCCATGTTGATGTCGATCGTGTCCGCTCCCTCTGCAACTGCCATCCGGGCTGCTTCCGCTAGAAAGTCCGGGCGACAATCAAACAACTGAATACTAATGGGGCGCTCATTAGGGTCAATCTCCATAATTTTAGGCAGGTGCTTCACATGGCAAAGTCCGCTCGCCTGCACCATCTCGGTATACATCATCGAGTCAGGAGAATAGCGACGTACCAACCGCCGAAACACCAGATCCGTCACACCTGACAGTGGAGCCTGAAGCACCCGGCTATTAACTGCAAAAGAACCAATTTTCAGCGGGCTGGACAGACGGGACTTCAGACTGGGAGACAGAGAAACCATTACAAGCAGGTAAATTCTAGGTTTCTATATTGTATAAAACTGAGCTAACCCATTGGGTTTGGACAAGCGATCGCTCCTTTCTAGATAATTCCTGAAGCAGGCGGCAAACACGACTCTGAGCTTACGGTTCCCCTGAATGCGACCTGAGATATTGCTGCCTACAGTAGAAACATCGGAACCCAAGCAATGCTCCTAAGCCCATGAGAACCTTAATTCGCTGGCAACCTCGACGTGAGTTCGACATTGTCCGTCGTCAACTTGACCAACTCTTTGACGAGATTTCCAATATCAATTTTGACTCAGCCCTGGTCAAACCTAGAGAGCTTGGCCCTAGAGAAAGGGGTGCTGCTTGGATGCCCGCGATCGAACTCAACGATATCGGAGCCGCACTAGTTCTACGCGCCGAAGTTCCTGGCGTAGACGCAGAGCATCTAGACGTGCAAGTCGGCCGAGATGCAGTGGCCATCCAAGGCGAATATCGCTCCGAGCAGAAAACTGACGAGCAAGGCCACTTCCGCTCTGAGTTTCGCTACGGCAACTTCCGTCGCGTAATTCCCCTAGGAGTGCCTGTGCAGAATGACCAAGTTCAAGCAGAACTCAAAGACGGCATTCTCACTCTCACCTTGCCAAAAGTAGCCCCTGAAAAAGCGGTTGTAAAACTCAACCTAAGCACCACCGAATCCGCTACTTCCTTAACAGCAGCCCCTGGGACTACCGAAACCGTTCCAACTTCAGCTCCCACTCAAGCCCCGGTAGCTGAAAGCATCCTTGAACTCACCTCAGATGTCTGGTCTGAAAACCCTACTGCCTAAACAGTAACCTTCAGACTACCTTAAAACCCCTTCTGGAGGGGGTCGGGGGGACGCAGCCGTCCCTCAGCGGGGGTTTGGGGGCGAGTGCC
>NZ_JACJPK010000095.1:0-20547 GCF_014696035.1 Trichocoleus sp. FACHB-262
TGAAGCTATTTGACGATGAGGTGATTCTGATTGTCTCTATTTTTGTCGGTTTAGGTTTCATCCTGGCTGGGTTGATTGCGGCTCCGCCGCCGCTGCAAATTCCGATTGAAATCGCATCAGTTATCGCTTTGTTCAATGTTTGCATGCAATGTATTCAACGGGGCGATCGCTCTTAAAGCCCTCTCTACAACCTATAGCTAGTGAGCGCTTTGTTGCTTCTATGAAAGGTCTGCAAATCCTTTACCCTTTATTGGGATGGTTATTCAGGTTCAGAGAAAAGGTTTTCTAGTTCGGTTAGTAACTTCTCAAGACGCTTTTGCTTTTTAGGGTTATTCCAAACCTTAGAGCGCTTTGACAAACGATAAGCATTATCCAAAACGCTTTTGAGTGAATGCTGGGTGAAACTGGTTGATTCAGCGCTGGCAGTTTTAAGGCTTGCGACTCGTTCTTTGATTTGTACCAAAGAAAGGTTTTGAACGATCGCCTCCTCTAAAACCTCTTGCCGTTTCTGTTCATCTTTGAGACGGGCGATCGCTCTGGCCTTTGTATATTCAAGCTTTCCTTGGCGAAGAGCTTGCAGGATGTCATCGGGTAGGTTGAGGAGCGGAAGACGGCTAGTGCGGAAAGATTCAGGAGTGAAACGTCCGATGCCAGAGAGGACTGTTTGGATGGTTTTGAGTTGGAGGAAAACGTTTTCCTCCAGTTCTTGATCACGATTTTTAGCGTGGTTAGCACGGTTAAGAATGGAGACTACATCGGTTGTGTCTCCTTCAATCGCGATCGCTAGCAGTTCAAGAATGGCTTCAGTCTCTTCAACAGGGTTTAGATCCTCTCGTTGAAGGTTTTCCATCAGGGCTATCTGAAGAGCTTCCCTATCACTTAGCTCTTTGCTAACAATGGGAACTTCTGCGAGCCCAACTGTTTGGGCGGCTTTAAGCCGTCTTTCCCCAGCTACCAGTTCGTATTTATCATTACCTAGAGGACGCACCAGTAGAGGTTCTAGGATGCCATGCTCCTGAACGGACTGGATCAACTGCTGCATTTTGTCAGGATCGAAGTAGCGACGGGGTTGCTTTTGGGGCAACTGAATCCTGTCAATAGCAACAGCCTGACCCCCTTGTGCTGGTAACTCGTCTAGGAGGCGCACATTATTCAGTTGATACTCAGGTAGTGGTTTTCGTCGTGCCATTACACAGCCTCCAATGCATCAGTAATTTGGTTGAGGATAGCGACTACTGGATGTTTTGGGGAACTGAGTGATAGAGGTTCATGTAGTTGAGCTGCATCTGCAAAGGCGATCGCTCTGGGAATAGCAGGGAAAACGGTTGCTACGCTAGACAACTGATTCTGCACAGTACTCAGACTTGTCTTTCCTTGAACCGTTTGCCCTTCGTGCATAGTGGGAATAAAACCCGCAACTTTTAGTTTGCGATTGGCTCGTTGGCGAACCCGAGCAACCGTATCAAGCAGCATGTCGCAACCAATTAGACTTTTGTAGTGCGTCTGGATAGGAACTAAGACGTGGGTTGAGGCGACTAAGCTGATGTAGCTGAGGATGGCTAAGCTGGGTGGGCAATCGATCAGAACGAAATCGTAACGGTCTTGCACTGGCTCTAAGGCATCTTTGAGGCGAACTTCACGGAACTCCGCTAGGACCAGTTCCATTTCTGCACCGCTAAGTTGGATGTTGGTAGGAGCTAGATCTAAGCCATGCAGGTCGGTGTGAATGGGTAGCTCTTCATCGTGAACAATCGCGTGGTAAATGGTTTTAGAAAGTTTATAGGCTTCTACCCCCATGAAATTGGTGAGGGATGCTTGGGGGTCCATATCTACTAGTAGAACGCGATGGCCCCGCTGGGCTAGCTGGTAACCCAGGTTCATAGTGAGGGTGGTTTTGCCAACGCCTCCCGACTGGTTGAAGAGTGAAATGATTTTTACCACAGCCAACTTTTAGGCGACATCAAAAAGTGTAGGGGATTGTGGTTGAATTGTGCCCTTTTTCACTACCTATCTCAGTTCAAAACTTAAGGGCATCGAGCAGAAGCGATCGTGTATTAGGTTGTGGGCATCTTAACTCTGGTTCTCGCTAGACTTCCAGTAGGCCTAGGAAACAGGACTAAGGTACTCATCCTAAGCAAAATTCTTTGCTGGCAGACCCAACAAATATTAAGGAAAAAGACAATGACAGCGTTGTGGTATTACAAGCAGATGGACCAAGAAGTTGGTCCGCTCTCCCCTAATGATCTCGTGCAAGCAGTTGCTCAGGGTCTCATTGTGCCAGAAACGGAGGTACGCCAGGAACCAGGAGAGTGGATGTCTGCTTCGAAGGTGAGTGGATTGTTTGAACGGGCAACGCGTACAAACCAGCCAGTCGCTATAGCCAACGGAGTAGCTGGACTAAAGCCTTCATTAGCTTCTCAGAGCTCAGGTGATGTTATTGAAGTTCTGGATTCTGCTGTGCATGGGAGTTTTAAGGTAGAAGTCTTGGGCTACCGCAGTTTATCAGGGTCTCACGATCCCTCCACCGCACAAACAGTTTTCTTTGCAAACCAAGCTGGACTAAAGCTTAAGCAAGTGAAAGTTACGCTTCAGAATCATGAGGTGCAAATCGAAGCTGGGGCCTTGCACTATATGCATGGTCGTCTGGAGATGGACAACAAGGCTGGGGGAGTAGCTGGCCTAGGGAAAGCGATGCTCAACAAGATGTTGACAAATGAGGCAGCATTTAAGCCGCGTTACCGAGGAACAGGCGAGCTTTACCTAGAACCATCGTTTGGCCATTTTCTGATTTACCAACTTCGTAATGAGGAGTTAATCGCCGATAAAGGGTTATTTTTCTGCTCCGACGGGTCGCTGGAAGTTGGGGTTGTGATGCAAAAAAATCTCTCATCAGCGTTCTTGGGTGGTGAGGGATTTTTTCAAACGAGAGTGAAAGGCAATGGTATTTGTGTGTTTGAATTGCCTGTGCCTGCGAATGAGGTCCGCTGCGTTCAACTGAACAATGAGACACTGAAGGTGGATGGCAATTTTGCCTTGATGCGGACGGGCAACATCGAATTTACAGTAGAGAAGTCAACGAAGAGTCTGTTTGGAACGTTGACTAGTGGAGAAGGCTTGCTGCAAACCTTTCGGGGAACAGGCAAAGTTTGGCTGGCTCCAACTCAAGGGATTTATCAGAGAATCCAGTTGGGCGGCATGAGCAGTTTGAGTGTGACCCAAAAATCCTCCAATACGACAACTTAAACAGCAGCCATTCCTTTCTGATTTGCAGTTGATTTTCCTTAAAGTCAATTAACTGATGTTTTTGAACTGACTGCTAGCGCGATCGCTTCCTTTGCTGTTTCTGGGGTGGGGTGCGGTGAGCACCGAAGTACTTTTCGCTGCGATAGCGGAGCCAGACTCGTAGAACTTGGGGAATTTGGTCTTTTTGCTCTGGAGTCAAGGTGTTGTAGAGGGCTAGGGCGCGATCGCGTTCTCGGCGGCAGGCAGCATTGTTGTGGGCATCCCAGTAGCTTCTGGCAACTCGAATGCGACGGCACACTTCCTTGATGAGTTCTGGTCCGGATAGGGGATGCTCTTCTTTTGCCACTGCTATGCGGGTTCGGTGGGGGTGAGGCGTGCCAGCTCTTGAGCTTCTAACACGGCCAACTCTGTAGCGGCGTTGGCTAATTGCTGGGCGATGTTGACGCGGATGCGTGGGTCGGCTTGCTCACAAACTTCACGGCTGAGCATGCGGACTCGATAGCGGTAAGCGATTAAGGAGGTGGGGTCAAGGACTCGCATGGGTCAGGGCTCTACAAAGGTTTCAATGTTCAGCAACACCCGTTCTGATTCTAAGTATACGAACAAAATCAGGATCAGGTCTTCATCGCTGGTGACTTGGAATTGGAAGGCAGCGGCGATCGGCTCAACTCGGGGATGAGTGGCGATCGCAATGTACTGACCCGGAGTGACATCAACCAGTGTGGCACTGGCGTAGGTGAGGTCAACGGTTTGCTGAATAGCGAGTTTATTGCCTTGCTGGATGGCAATGCTGAAGGGAATGCCCTCGATGGAGGTCAGGGCTTGGCCGACTTCGTTACGGATGTTAAGAATGAGAACGGCCATGTGGACGCTGTTACAGTGAAAGGTACGAGGTTGAGTTGCAGGAGCGATCGCAGATGATTGCTATCCCAGGGTCCCGGTATTTTACCCCAGAAGAGTATTTGGAGTGGGAGGCGCAACAGCCACTCCGGTATGAGTATGTGGGTGGCGAAGTGTTTGCCATGACTGGGAGGACGGTGGCGCACAGTACGATCGCGCTGAATTTGGCTGCGGCGTTACGAGGGCATGTGCGGGGTGGGCCTTGCCGGGTGTTTATGGCAGATGTCAAGGTGCAGGCTCAGGCTCAGGGGCCGTTTTATTACCCGGATGTGATGGTGAGTTGCGACGACCGCGATCGCTCAGCAGTGCGGTTGATTCAGCACCCGTCGCTAATTGTGGAGGTGTTGTCACCGAGTACGGAGGCATATGACCGAGGGGGCAAGTTTGCTCAGTATCGCCGGATCTCAACGCTGCGGGAGTATGTGCTGATCAATGCGGAAACGGCAGAGGTGGAGTGTTTCCGGCTGAATGCGGCGGGCAAGTGGGAGCTAAACCCTTACGGTGAGGGGGAGGAGGTCTATCTAGAAAGCCTCGATTTCTCCTGCCCGATCGCGCTGATTTATGAGGATGTATCGTTCACACCTCCAGTTTGAGTTGCTTGGCTCGTTTGCCTTTGGTCTTTTCACCGTTGTCTGCTTTCTCGCGCTCGGCTCGGATACGCTCAAGTAATACGAATGCGGGTTCATCGTTGGGGTCTTGCTCCACTAGTTCGCCTCGAAAAGCTTTAGCAAGAATGGCTTGATTAAGGCAATCGATTTGATTTGATGTTATTAAAAACTGCTGTTTGATAGTTTCGATGGATCTGAGCAGATTTTCGATGCATGCAACAATTTCTTTCTGTTCCCGTAGTGGAGCAAGGACAAAAGGAATTTCTCGTACTCGCTGGCAGTTAAGAGCTTGAGGGCCTGAACCACTGCCTGCCTCTCTCGTAGTTGCGTATTGATATTGAAACCAGTACCAGAGATATTCAGGTGAAATTAATTTGTGGTTAAGTATGACAGCAGCAATATTTTGATTGATGGTAGCTTCAACTTTGAGTATTGCAGTTTGTCCCCTTGTCTTTCCTTCTCCAATCATTGCTAAAAGTACAGTATCAATAGGTAAAAGTCGAACAGAAGTACTTTCATACCCTTCTTGCGTAATAGCTTCACGAGTCGTAAATATTTGATTATTGCGAACTTCACCTGAACTTACCCAAGGAATTGAGCCCTCCCAATACTGGAATTCCTTTCGAGATGGAGTGCTACCATTGCAGACATTCCCAATGTTATTAATCCTGCAATGCATCCATCCGCTTGGTAAAGACTCAATGTCATCTGACGGAGCATCTATATTTTCTTCATAAGCCTTCTGAACAGACAGTAGCTCTCTTTTTGATTCAGCTAGTTCAAATCTTTTCTCTTTAATCTTCTCCAACAAAACTGAAGCGGATTCAACTTCTGGGTTTTCTTCGCGCCAGTCGGTTGTTAAGTTGCCTCGGAAGGCAGCGGCAAGAACAGATTGACGAAAGCGATCGCACAATTTTGGAATGACTTCAAGCGCTTGTTTTGTACGTTGATGGCGATCGCGCAACTCCTCAATCTTGGCAACAATCCGCTTTTGCTCATTGAGTGGTGGAAGAGGGACAGAATACTCACCTACGCTTTTAGCAGAAAGATTAGGTTGGGCAGAACCATTATCAAATTTAAGGATCTCAGCTTTTCCAAGAGGACTAATTAGAAATTGAAGAAGGTACTCAGGATCAGTGCATCCAAAAGGACGAATAATAACCAAGGATGAGGCGATCGCCCCTTTGCTGATGTTGTCTTTGACAATTGCAGTTTTGCCTAGAGAACCTCGTAAACAGTACAAGATGTCATTTGACTGAACTTTTCCACTGCCTAACAAAGCAAATCTTTCTTCTGAAATATAGTTCATTTCAGAGAATTGTATTACTCCATCCTGGAGATGACCTGCATTAATAAAAGGAATACCGAGTTCGACGAAGGCATCTTTACTTGGGTAGTTCTTGCCTCGATCTCCATTTATTAATTTTCCTAGCCTGCTTAAGTTTACCCACTGCCAACCTTCGGGTAGTTCTGTCAACTCACCATTCATATCTTGCAATCAATTCAAAATTAGGAAAGCGAAATTTAACGGGGAAGGGCGATCACTCTATTAGAGTGAATCTTCCTCTGGAAGGGGTGGTAATAACCCTTCAATGTGTATCAGTAATTCAGGTAAAAGTGCTTCAATAATCTGCCATAAGTTTTCCTGGTTGACCTGCTCATAGCGGTGAGCAATTACATTTCTTAGACCAATGATGTTGCTCCAGTCAATTTCTGGATGTAATTGTTGAAACTCTAGTGATATCCGGCGGGCAGCTTCTCCTAAAATTTCAAACTGGCGCTCCACCGCACTTTGCATAAAAATACTGTTCAAATAGTCTTCTAGCGAAGAATTTTGGGTAAATTCTAGAATCCGCCGAATTGCCTGTGCCATATCCCACAGAGAAGCGGCATCGCGATCATTAATTTGCATAAACTACTCGATGGGTCTTTAAGATATTGGCTCGACGATAGGGGTTCTTTAACTCTTTTTTCTGAACTAGATCAACCTTGCGCCCAAATGCTGTTTCCAGTTCCCTTTGCATCTCCATCAGATCAAACAAACTCCATCGCCGACTCGGTGCAAAAGTAATTAAAACATCGACATCACTATCAGGGCGAAAGTCATCGCGTAACACCGAGCCAAACAGCGCAAACTCGGTAATTTGCCAACGCTGACAGTACGCCTCGATATCCGATAGAGAGACATGGAGGCGATCGCGGATTATCTGCTGTAAATCAAGGTCAAGATTATACATAATCAGCGTTTGTGATAATGGTTTCAATGCCTGCGATCGCCTCTAATTAGTTTTTGCGAATCGTTGGTTGTTCCTATTCTAAAGTTGGCATTCCCACCGAAGCACTGGTTGCCTCTGCTGCTTCCTCCCCTTCCAGCAATACCATCAGCGCTTCCATCTCCTTCGTCGCAATCCGCAGCTTCTCCATAATCTCAGCCGCGATCGCTTCTGGTTCTGGTAAGTCATCCCCCGACTGCAAACTCTCATCCCGCAGCCAGGAAATATCTAAGTTTTCGTTACGCTTCGTGATCTGCTCTCGCGTAAAGCAGCGGAACCGCCCCTCCTCACCCAGATCCACCCGTGCACTCAGTCCATTCGAGTCATCGCCATAGCACTGCTCAAACTCCGCAAAATGCTCGCGAGTTAGAGGAATGCGCTTGCCAAAGCTGGGCATGTTGGTTCGCATATCGTAAATCCACACCGCCTGAGTGTTGCCCTTCTCCGTTTTGCCCCGCTGGAAGAACAGCACATTGGTTTTCACCCCCTGCGCGTAAAAAATCCCCGTCGGCAATCGCAGAATCGTGTGCAAATTGCACTTGTCCATCAAATCTGCCCGAATCGATCGCCCCTGCCCATCCTCAAACAGCACGTTGTCTGGCAACACCACCGCTGCTCGTCCGCCTGGTTTCAGAGATCGATAGATGTGCTGCAAAAACGCCAACTGCTTGTTGGAAGTGGGATAGGTAAAGTCATCCCGCGTCGGCATCCCTCCACCCTTCTTGGTGCCAAATGGCGGATTCGTCAAAATCACATCAGCCTTCGCCAACCGCTGCCCATCTGGTGCCAACGTATCACCCAGCGTCACGGCCCCCTCAATCCCGTGCAGCATCATATTCATCAGCAACAAGCGGTGGGCATCCTGCACCAACTCAATGCCATAAAACGCCTGCTGTCGCTGAAACACCTGCTCCGCTTCGCTCAGTTCAAACAACTCATCCGTGCGCTGCTTGATGTAGCGGTCTGCCGAAATTAAAAATCCACCCGTCCCTGCTGCGGGGTCTTGGATCAGTTGCCCTGGCTGCGGCTTCATCAGTGCCACCATGCAGTCAATCAACGGACGCGGCGTAAAATACTGCCCTGCCCCCGACTTCTTCTCACTAGCATTCTTCTCCAGCAACCCCTCATACAGGTCACCCAACCCTTCTTCTTTAGCCGAGTACCAGTCCAGCTCATCAATACTCTGCACTAGCTTCTTCAGAATGCGTGGTTGCTTCAGTGCCGTCTGAGCATTGGCAAAAATCGCTTGCACTCGCTGCGCCGACTCCTCCGACCCCAAATGCAGCAACGCCGCTCGGTAAAACGTCAGTTGCTCCACTCCGTCCTTGCTAGTTAAATCACCCCAGCGATAGCCCTCCGGTAACTGCCCTTCATTCCCCGTCTCCTGCATCATCTTCAGAAACAGCAGGTAGGTCAGCTCCGTCACGTACTGCAAATAAGTAATGCCATCGTCCCGCAGGACATGACACAAACTCCACAGCTTTTGGACAATATCACTCGTTGCGCTCATCGGATTCTAAAGGAAAACCATCTTTAATGATGCCCCATGGGCCTCAATTACAACAGTTAGTAAAATCTTTAACGCAGGATCAGTAGAAACTCTGGAGCCAGCCAATGTTTAGAGAGATTAAATTCATATTAAATTTGCAGCAAAGAATATGCGCCATTTCCTCAGAGCGTTTCTGTCTTGTCTCGTAGCGCTGGTTGTTACTACAACAAGTTTTGCTACATCAGCGTTTGCAAACCCACTCCATGTATCTCCTCTTGGTAGCCTTAACACCCCTACAGTTGCTTTCATTAATCCTACAACTGCGGCCAAGGCTGGCAAAGTTGTTCTTCGTGTAGCACCCAAAGTTGCAGATAAGTTAGTCAAAAAGTATGGAGCTAAGCTTATCAAAGTTGTTCCAGGTGTAGCAACTGCTGTGACAGCAATTGAAATATCAGTAGATCTTTACAACATCATTCAACAGGAACTTGCTCAAGAGTTTTAATCGGCAGATTAGTCTTGAGTAGCCCAGCTAACTAAAGTTTAAATCTAGTCATATAACTCAAAGCTTGTTGTTGTTACCTTTGAGTTATATGAGTGTTTGGATTGGCCCCAGATAGCATAATAAAGTTTATTGTCAGTATGCTTGTAAACTTTCAATTGACTAATAGCAAACTAAATTCTTTGACTTTTGAGTTTAATATGTATTACTAAATTGCCATCTATCCTAGTACCTTCATTGCCATATTCTTTTAGATTTAATCTTTCATATCTTCCTTTTTTGGACGCAGGAGGTATGATAATTTCAAGATTTTCTTGTTGCATTATCCTACCCCTACTATGGCAATCATTACATGCTTGGGACAATTCATCCTTCTTTGTAAAAGAACCTAACCCTTTACATTTTTTGCAAATTACTAGCCTTTTAAACTCGATAGCTTTTTCACAGCCAAAATGATATTCATTACTGCTTAGCTCTATATCTATTCTCTTGTTACCACCTCTTATTGGTATCGATTGTTCTGATTTTTGTCTCTCATTCTGCGTTTGATTTTTGCTTGAGATTGCAGGTATTCTTGCGGGTATTCCTAAAGAACTCATGATTTCATATTGATGATTAACCCATTCAAAGGTTTCTAACCAAGGCGCTTTTGCTATTGATTGGCATGTTTCATGAATAATATCTGAGTAAGTAGAATCTGAATTCTTCCTGCTTAAGATATACCAATTATATTGAATGATACTCTTAAGTATAGATCTTGAACTTAAGACCGTTAAATAGTCAACTGCTTCACATAAAATTTGTTCTCTCAAAGTGGATCGATCAATTGACTCATCTCTATAAATAATCTTACTCGCTAGAATGCAGGTTTCTGTGTTAGAAATTAAATCCCTAACAAAAGCATAAGTTAATTCTCCGAAATCAGAATAGTATGATTCCGCATTCAATTTTTCATTTATTGCTTTAAAATCCTTATTTCCCTCGGAGAATATATCCAATAAACTCTTTTGAAATATTTTTAGCCTTTGCCCTCTTCCAGAGTAGCTAGTTAAATATCTTCCACTATAAGAATATGAGTCGGACTTCTGTCTGAGAATGCACTCTTCTAATTTTCTGGTGGGTATATCTGGATAGTGTGAGAAATGTGGAATTTTTTTAAAGCCATGTTTGTAAAAAACAGGCTCACCGCAGAACGCACACCTTGGTTTTAAAGTGTTTGTATGTACAATTTTTAATAAAGACTGGTTTGCATAAATTATTCGCCCGCCAAGAGCCAACGCGCGTGCATACTCCATGCTTCTAATCTCAAAACTTCTTCAATAGTTAACTAACAACTGGCCAAAGATGATCGGCAACCGATGCCAGAATCGTCTCAAGCTGACCATTAAACGTTTTATTCAGCCGCTCGAAACCACCCCCTTGCGTTCTAAACTCGCCTTGCTCGAAAGCTTCGCGATCAACTATTGTTTCCACCTTCAATTGCTTCCCAATCCGCTCCAACCATTTCCGCTGCGGGGGTGTCCAGGCTTGACTCGCCACAATTTGCTTAATCGCACCATCCACGCGATCGCTATAGGGGATTAAGGCATCTCCCAAAGCCGCCTGCCGGATAAAGCCAATAATCGAAGCTGCAATATCTTCATTGGTTGCTTCTCGCCAAGCCACCTGAAGCGTAGTTTCCGAGTAGCCCTTCATATCTAGCAATAGCTTTAGCTCCTTCAGTTGCGCCCTCGTTAGCTCTCGTGGTCGCTGCGTCACCACCATCAACGCTGGAATTTGATTCAGATTCTCCAGTAAAAAGGCCTTGAAGCTGTCCAAATAGTCTTGAGGTCGTTCCGCATTGCCATAGCCGCGCTCGATGCTGTGTAGCTCGTCTGCGTGGTGAGAAATCAAGATTGGAGCCATGCCCCCATCCCGCCGATCCAAAATCTCCGCGATCGCTTTTCGTTGGCGAAACCACTCTCGTATCTGCGCCGAATCACTTTGCTTCAAATGTGGCACTAAATCACCCACTGGCATCCCAGCGATCGCCTCAAGCTGTTCTCGGTTACTGTCACTCAAATGCTGTCGCTTCCGCTGCAACTTCGCCAAAAGCTGATCCAAAATCCCCTCAACGGCTGCTGGTTCTGTCACAGTCTCCATTTCATCAATCAGTTGCGTAAACGAAATGTTGGGGTTGACCACCACTGGCTTCATCGTGGAAACTGGGGCGATCGCTTCGTACAAATTGACCGCATCAAAAATCCGAAACGCCTGTTTCTGGCTACCATCATCAAAAGTGCAGAGTCGAGTTGCCCGCCCCAGCATTTGCTCGTAAAGAATCCGCGATTTGACTCGCCGAATAAACACCAAATTGCAGATCGATGGCACATCAATTCCCGTCGTCAACAATTCCACCGTCACGGCAATTTTCGGGTTCACCTCATTGCGAAACTGCCGAATCAACTGCAACGGCTTGTCCACACTGCCCGTAATTTTGGCTATCGCCTCATCCTCCACGCTGCCATACTGCTGAGCGATCGCCTGCTTCAGTTGGTCTACGACAATATCGGCGTGGCTATCCGTCGCGCAAAAAATCAGCGTCTTTTCGGGCAGTGAAGGGTCAATGTGCCGAGCGATCGCCTCACAAACAACGCGATTAAACTCTTCTGTGATCACCCGTTTATTGAACTGCTCG
This sequence comes from Trichocoleus sp. FACHB-262, assembly GCF_014696035.1. NCBI lineage: Bacteria > Bacillati > Cyanobacteriota > Cyanophyceae > Leptolyngbyales > Trichocoleusaceae > Trichocoleus > Trichocoleus sp. FACHB-262. Next base: position 11,690 of record NZ_JACJPK010000095.1, read on the forward strand.
ACTTCTAAGCGCACTTCATCGGGTGCATGCACCAAATCCAACTGCCCGGTTTTGGGGTTGAAGAACTCCATCTGCTCACCCGGATTCCAAACCATCCCTGATTCCGAGAGCTTGGTTTTGATTTGGAAGGGTGGCTCATGGTCAATCAAGTAGTTATCGATCACCGCTTCTCGATAGCTGTAGGTGTAGACTGGCTCGCCAAAAATTTCAGTGGTGTGCAGCGCTGGAGTTGCTGTGAGGCCAATCTTGACCGCATCAAACTGCTCCAACACCCGTCGATACTTGGAGATGTAGTCGTTATAGTCACGAAACTCCAACTCCGAATCGCTCAGCTCGCGATCGAGCAAATAACCCCGGTGGCACTCATCCACCACAATGCAGTCGTACTGATCCACAGTGGGTACAGCTGCTTCATCACTGGGGTACAGAATCCGCTTTACAAAGCTTTGAACCGTGGCAATATGCACCTTGGTTTCTGTGTCAGGTGCGGTGTCCTTTAGCTCCTTAATCTCAAAAATATCGGCAAACGTTTGCAAATTCTCCATGCGGGAGTCCTTAAAGGCATTCGTTGTTTGCTCCCCTAAAGCCGTGCGATCGACTAAGAACAACACCCGCCGGAACCGCTTCGTTTTTAGCAACCGATAAACCAGGGCAATACAAGTTTTAGTCTTGCCTGTACCCGTCGCCATTGCCACCAGCAACTTCCGTTCATCCCTGGCTAAAGCTGCCTCTACAGCCCGAATCGCTTTAATCTGGTATTCCCGCAACTTCAGCCCATAATTGAAGCCTTCCTGGGCCAGCCGTTGATGAGCCTGGTCATGATCTTGAGCCAGCATCTCGCTCAAACCTTGAGGTGTATACCAGCTCTGCAAAGGTCGGCGCAAGTTTTCAGAACGGCGCAAGTCACGAAACCAAATCCCGCTCTTGGTCTTGATTTGCTCCAAAAACTCTCGGCCATTGGTCGCGAACGCAAATGGAACTTTGTATTTTCCCCAAGGCCCACCCGGTAAAACTTCCTCACCTTTCACTTGGTAGTCTCGGCTATAGCGCTGCGCTTGATCCAGTTTCCCAGGTACATCAAGCCCCTGCCGCTTAGCCTCTACCGCTGCAACCGCTTGCAACCCAACAAACAAGACATAATCCGCAGGCCCACTTTTGGTCGGCCATTCGGCGATCGCTAAATTCTTTCCCTTCTGAGGCCGAGTCCCCTTCTGATAGGTTAGTAACTCCGAATCCACTTCCCAGCCTGCTGCTCGCAATTGGACATCAATCAATCTGCGGGTTTCACGCTCATCCAAATCAACTAAGGTGTCTTGAGCTTGAGCGATCGCAGCTTGAATTACGGGTTGAGGTTGGCTGGCTGCGGTTGCTTGAATCTGGGCTAAATTCTCCAGCAGTTCCTGATTCTTCGCTGCTACCTCTTGAGTTAGTTCTTCAGCAACCAATCGTCGTTGCGCCTCGGCATCAGCCAACGCCTGGGCTGCCTCTGCGGTTGATAGCGTTTTCCGAACTTCCTCGCGCAACCGTTCCAATTCTGCTTTTAGTTCTAACGTCTCAACTGCTGGATCGGGAGGTGGAATAAACGGCCCAGGATCAAAAGTGGGATTTTTCGTGAAAGCTTTGTGGAACCAAACGGCTAAGTAACGGGCATATTTCAGGCAGCTCAAAGCCTGACGCTGACTTCCCGCCAGACCATGCGTTGCTTCATTACCTGCCATTCGCAGCTCATGGAACAAGCGATCGACATCGCCCTTGAGAAGGCTGCGATCGCGCAACCGCCTAAGCAAATCAATCTGTCGCTCATCAGCCGACTCATATAACCCCACTTTTGCTGCTGCCAACTGAGCCAGCAACTCCCCAAACTGCCGCAGTTTAATCAAGCAAGTATTGGAATCAGTGGCAAAATACCGTTCAGCTAAAGCACCCAGCCGAACGAGCTGCGGATCATGAACTTCCAGAAAGGCAAAGTTTAGCGACACCAGCATCTTGTTATGTAGGACATCCATCAATAGGTTCTCTCCATGAGAGAACTGCCTAAACTCAATCGTTAGCGTTTTGCTTAGAATCCCCGAACTAATCAGGTTTTAACCCACTTAGAGTGAAAATCTGATGAGATGCCTGTAAAAAGCTCAACAAGCTTCATGCTGGATTGTTTGATTTGCGGGACTTCGTCGAAGGCTGGACTGAAGATTTGGAGCGCAATCGCCCCCGACCTTCTTTAACCCATCTGGAATCAGCCTCTTAGCTTTTGAGCCAGAGATAGTTCACCCGAAGCAGCGTTTTAAGGATGTATGCCCAATAAGTAAGATCAAGGGCTGACTTTTCGAATGACGGCTCAGCTTGTTTGAGACCGTCAAAACCCAGTTTTTCTTTCTTTCCGTTGAAATTGGGGGAGATCGCTGGGCAGATCAGGTAAACTACTCATCAAGCTTTATGGAGGCAGAGTTTGTGGTGATTTTTAGGGTTGTTGGTCTAATTGCTAGAGCTGAGGAGATGAACATGCTCTAGGAACCCTAAAAGCCAAAACCCCAACTGCGGACACAGAAGGGGCTAAGAAGGCTTTTATTATTTGTTCGGAATCGGAATAGAGGGGACTCTAACTTCTGTGCTTGCCGGCCGGTAGTTAAGTCACCCACATCGCCATGCGTCTATATTACGGTCATTTGGCAAAAAGTGACAAGATCTTTTGCACCGTTTCTAAAAAGGCGAATGGCTCTCTATTCCTCTCTACACCAGGGATGGAGCGCATCGAAGAAAAACGAGAAATTTTCTGGTTGTCTAAGCCAGTCTTAGAGAAAACTTAGCTGTTCTCAATCTGCGGATCGCTCTCTCCCTGTCCAGCCGTTATTTCGGGACAGAGAGACCATGCATAGCTACTGTGACGATCTCCTGCATCAGCAGCGTGACCAGTCGTACTTACTCACTTTGCACCCTCTGTCCCCTTGCCCTCACCGGACTAGAGAGTTGCATCATGCCACGCAAACAAACCCCTGCCTGTAGAAGTCAGGCGATCGCCCCAAAGCGAGCTCGTCAGCGCCTACCCGAACCCCTGCCCCGCGACCCTCTAGGCCAGCGCTTGTGCCAACTCTTCCCCTACCCCTGGCAAGCGATCGTCGCACCTATCCCTCCAGATGCCAGCCAAAAACCTGCTTGGCAAACCCTCACGCAGTACCCTCTCAAGCCCCGTAGTCTCTGGACCTACTGGCAAGATGCTGCTCAACTCGTCGGTGTCCGCTTTGGCCCCACCACCTACCACGGCCTCATCGACCTCGACGCCCTCAGTCTGCACCACCCCACCCGCGATCGCCAAGCCCTCGCTAACATTCGAGCTACCCTCGCCAGCATCGGCATTCATCAAACTATTCTGCTGCGCTCCAGCTGGAACGGTGGCCTGCACCTCTACATCCCCCTACCCGAAGCCGTCCCCACCTTCGGCCTCGCTGTTGCCCTCAAGCACTGCCTAGAAGCTCACCACCTGCCCCTGCAAGCAGGCCAGCTCGAAGTCTTTCCCAACGTTAAGCGCTACAGCAAAGCCGGGGAATACAGCGAGTACAACGCCCATCGCCTGCCCCTGCAACCCAGCAGCGGCTCCTTCCTGCTCAGCGACACGCTGCAACCCCTGCCCAGCGATTTGCCCTTCTTTTTCCAGCAGTGGGATCAAGCGGCAGCAGCTCAGGACCTAGAGCAACTGCATCAAGCGATCGCCGCAGCGAAAAGGCAGCACCAATACCGCTCCTACAACCGTCGCAGCAACACGGCCCTGTGGCAGCAAGAACTGGAAACCGAAATCGAGCAAGGGTGGACCGGACCCGGACAAACCAACCACCTGCTCAAAACCATCGGCTGCTACGGCGTCGTCTTTCAATTCCTCTCTGGTGCCGCACTCTCTCATTACATCGAACACACCGCCATCAAGAGCCCTGGCTACCGAGAGTGGTGCCAACACCAGCACGAAATCAGCCGTCGCGCTCAAGAATGGGCCACAGCCGTAGAGAACTACTACTGGCCGCTTGGCACCTCTCCTAAACGCGATCGCAGCCTTCGCCTAACCACTGCTGCCAACAACATCGTCAACTTCAACCAGAAGCGAGCCGAAGAAGCCCAAGCCCGAATCAGACAAGCCGTCTTAGCACTGACTCAACAAGGTCAACTACCCGATCGCCCCACCGCACGAGCCCAAGCGATCGCCTCCCTAGCTCAGTGCAGTCATACCACTTTGCAGAAGCACAAAAAACTGTGGCACCCCGAAAGGTGTGTAATAGAGCCACAGGAGACAGTTGCAGCCGCATCACAGCCGCCAGCGGTAGAACCAACCAAAGCGCTAGAAGAGGCTCCTAGAGAGGAATTACACACCTCTGCCTATATGAAGGGTGGGGGCCATGATGCTGTCTTGGAAAAACAAATAAACTCTAATGGGGAGGGTCCAGGGAGGGGGGAAACGAGTTTTCCACAGCCCTGGACCCTCCCGCCAGAGCCTATGGCGATCGCTGAAGGTGGAGCCATAGGCGATTTAAGCGATGTGATTGCAGGGATTCAAATCCAAGTTAGGCGATTGGGATGGACTGTGGAGCAAGCCCGCCAGTTCATTGCTGATCACTTCGACGGCAAGCGGAGGAGCCAGCTGACGGATCATGAACTCCTGTACTTGCTATATCGGCTAAGAACGGACACCTCTAGCGAGGCAAAAAATTGAGGCGATCGCTAAACGATTTGGCTCCAGGGTAGCAACACCCTAGAGCCGATAAGGGGGGTTCCATTAGGAAACGATTGCCCCCGCCAAGAGAGGAGCGATCGTTTGTTTATCTAGAAGGGGCAACCATCCTCAGGCGTCCAGGTCTCGTTAATCTTCCAGCAAGCATCAAAGTGATTGCGGATGATGCGAGTGATGAAGGCAAAGCGGTCATTATTGGTCACTAAGTCCACGAGCTGTTCATTACCTTGGCAATCTTCAAGCTGGATGATGAGGTGGATGGGCTGTTTAGCAATGGGGCGATCTTCGTCCATCACTGAGAGGTAGGTGTAGCCATCAACTAGGGAGAGGCTGTCAATCTTGGCTGGAGCAATGAAACGGACTTGCTCTTCTAAATAGGCTTCGAGTTCTAGTTGAGCCGTAGCATGGATGCGGTCAGAATCCCGCTCCTCAGCAAAAACAGGCACGATTGACTCGACGCGATCGGGTACGTATACCATAGTGGTAAGACCTTTTAATTAAGGGTTGGACTTGAGAGGGCGATTGCAGAACTGTGGTAAGGGATGCGATCGCCTTTTGAGTTTTCGGACTATTTGAGAATCAGGCTATCTGCCTTATCTCGCAGAGTTGATAGTTGCTTGTGAGCAGCTTGCATTCTGGTAACCACTTGCTTAGCGTTGGCGATCAGCTTGGCGTTGGCTTTGTGTTGCGCGGTTTGTTGAGTAGTCATTGCAGTGCTCTGTAGCTCCTACATTTATAAGTATGACATTACTATGTTTTTTATACAGATAAAAAACATGAAAAATAGCTATAGCCAAAGGCAAAAGCAATAACTTATTCTCATGTTTTTTATCTGTATAAAAAACATCTAATGAATGTAATATTGAGGTTAGTAAATGTATTTCTTGTTTAATTAGAGGCGCAGATATGGCATTAGCTATTGTGGGAAGACCGAAGCGAATAAGGCCTACTGAGAGGGTCAACTACAAACTTGATTCAGACATTAGGGCAATGCTTACACGTATTGCAGAGAGACAAGGTAGAAACGAAGGGGCGCAGGTGGAACAACTTGTTCTCTTTTATGAGGCTTATCAGCAGCTGAATAGCGAAGGCAGCCCCACAACCCTTGATGCTATCAATGCCAAGGTTAATGAGATTTGGGACTCGCTAACTAAAGATAGCGGAGGCGGTAATGCTTAGACCTTCAGAGATCGATGTTGCTGCTTTACCATCGGTGGCACTAAACGAACGATCTTTGTCGCTCAATATTGCAGGCATTTACTTTGCGATCGCATCTGATAATTCCATTCAGTGCATCGGTAAGTCAGTCAACCTTCAATTACGGTGGCAACAGCACCACAGATTCAAGCAATTACAGAGCAAGGGACCAATTAAACTGGCCTGGCTAGACTGTCCTATTGAATTCTGGATGGCGTTGAAGCTGCCTTGATTGACTATTTCCAGCGCTGCCTGAATGGAAAATCTATTGAAGCCTAGGGATCGAAAAAAACTGCTGCGATCTAGGTCAAGGTCTCAAGGAAAGACTAGAAAAACTTGCGGCAGCACGCAATTGCTCTGTCAGTAACCTTTTGGAGACGCTAGCAAAAGAGGAGGTTGAAAAGGCTTTAAAGGCTGCCGAGATTGATGATTAATGTTTCTGGCTTCGATATGAAGCCTCTCAAACCGTCTCAATTCATTTAGATCACAAAGCGACCGCGCCTCAACTGGCAAGAAGAATACGCGATCGCTCCTGTACTACGCCCTAACAAGGAATAGCCATGTCTATTATTACCCGTGAAGTTAATTCGACGGTAATTGCTCAGCGCGTCGAAGATGGATACGTCAATCCGACCAAGATGACCAAAGCTGAAGGTAAGCAGATTGGTCACTACCTCGCCAATGAATCAACCAAAGCCTCTTTAGAAGCTCTTTCTATCGATATCGCATATCTGATATCGACCCTGATTCAAGTAAAAAAAGGTGGTGTAAACGCTGAGCAAGGGACTTGGAGAAGTCCGCAAGTCGCGATTCATTGCGCTCAATGGCGCACCCTGCACCAACTGCTAGAACCTATCGAGTATTGGCAGTGCTGGGTGTTCCATCCCCGGCACCTCCAGCCAGAGCTGAGCTTTGCCATACCTGGGGGCATCCCTCGCCGCCTCTTCTATTTCTGGCAGCAAATACGGATTGCTGACGAGTGGAATGAACACGGCACCGTGATTGGCATGGAGTATCAGAACAGGTGGTGGTACTCCATCGAACTAGACCCAGACACGCCTCACAAATTCATTAAACCCGTGCGGCACATCTTCGTAGGGGAGGTGCAACCACGATGAGCACTGCTACCCGTGATCTGACTTACCTCAAGCTCTGCAAAGAGTACGTCCAAATCACCCAGCGCAACTACTGCGCCGCTAAAATCCTCGCTATTATCGAGGGTTGGCAGCAGTGGAAGGCCAAGCACAAGCTTGATGACTGGGTGAGGCTGACGCTCGAGCAAATCCGAGAGCACCTGTTTGAGGAGTACAGCATTGAGACCATCCGCCAAGCACTGGCCAAGCTGACCAATAAACTGCAACTCCTCAAGCGACGCAACAACCCAAAAGCCAAGTACGATCGCGCCTACCAGTACAAACTCAATCGAGAGGCCATTGAACAAGCATTAGCCCAAAAACAGGCTACAACCCTGACTCCGTCTCATTTCACAAATCTAGGAGATGATGCCTCGGATTCTGGGAGTTCATTTCCTAGCTCAGAGGTCATCAACCCCCAAATGAGTAGGGATCATATAGAAATAGATTCCAAGACAGAATCCCCAATAGACACCACAACAACGGAGCCGCCCGCCCGCCCTGTTGTTGTAGATGAGGTGAAAGTTTTCGAGCCAGTAAGCGCTACCCCACCTGTTGAGTCTCAACCCGTTCAAAAAGCATCTGGGTCACAAGTGGAACAGGTTGCCGATGACCCTGATTCCGCCGCCGAAAAATGTCGAAAATTTCTGACAAAAATCGTAGAGTCTGGCTTTCCAATGACTCGCCAGTTGGAAGCAGAAGTGATAGCTGCACCGCCTGAAGTGGTAACGGATGCCTTAGCAGCAGCCGTAGAGTATCGAAACAGGCATGAGGTGAGGAATCCGATCGGCTTGCTCAGGGATGCGATTGTCCAGTGCTGGAAGCCAGGAGCGAGTGAACATCCAAAAGCGGCCAAGACAGCAGAACCAGGCTTTAGAGAATGGTTTGACTTGGCCTACAAGCTACGGCTGGTTACTGCTAGCCAGATGACGGGGGGTGAGCAGTACGTACTGACCAATGAGGATGAATGGGAGCCTTGGGATTTCTTGGCTGCTGCGTTTCCGCTCGCGCGGCTCCGGCAAATGCTGGCTTAATAATTAAGCTATCTCGTTTCCAGGCACCCTTTGTAGATAACCTTGAAATCGAGCTGATAGCCTCTCGTCGGACGGTGTGCTTTGGAATTGTTATGCAGCAATTATCATAGGTCATTCATTGTTTTAGGTAATACAAAACATAATCTGATTTATGAAACAGTCCTTTGGATTCTGCTTCGGCAAACATAGCTTTTATTAGCTTTTCGTCCCGAAACTCTGGAAAATTCTGTGTTCCCTTTTCTACAAAATTAGACAAACGCCAAACATCAAAACCATCAATTTGGCCTTCTCTGCCAAAGTCCCAATCCACTTGTCCTGATGGTAAACATACACAACAACCGTACCCATGAAAAAAATAAGAAATCTTTCCGCTGGGATCTAAATATCCTCTCTGTGGAATTCCCGATAATTGCCACTCCAGAGGATGTTGAGGTTGTTTCAGTCCCTTGTAGCCTTCAAATAGCTCAACTGCCTCTCGTACTCTACTTTGATATTCATGGATTAGCTGGATGAACCGTTCTATCATTCACAAGTTACTCAACTATTCAAGAACATTAGGCGATGGACCTGTGAAGCCTGAACTACATCATCGCGTCCAGTGGCAGTAGTGCGTAGCAACACTCCACAAACTCTGAAGCTCCAAAATCTCCTTGTTGTGCCAGCCAGTGATAAATCAGAATTCTATAGCAATCCTAAATAGGATGTGGGGCTAACCATACATGAAGGCCTTCTCAAACGTAAACCACTGCTGATGCGTGACCAGCTCAAATAGATACTTCACCA
>NZ_JACJPK010000096.1:0-19569 GCF_014696035.1 Trichocoleus sp. FACHB-262
CTTGAGCTAGGTTACGAAAAAAATACTCTAGTTCTATAATTTCAGCCGGAGAATTTTGTAAGTGGTCTGTAAGGCGGAGTAGCTTTTCGATAGTTAAAGGCTCTTGGGCTTGGCCTTCCCATAAAAATACTTCAAACGGGCAATCTGACTCACTTGTCATGAGCAGTCCCTCACTTGATTTTTTCAGTGATTCAACTACACTCATCTCGCACTCTCTTTTATATCTAGATATTAGCTAGAAAACATAGTGCCAAGATTGGCTTATTGTCAAATTCATTGAATTCAGAGTTCCTATTGATGTCGCAATTTTTGTTATAACTAACATTGTCCTAAGATGATATTTGATTTCATGGAGTATTCTAATCAGCTTAAACCAACCTTGTTTGCTATTAGTGGCCTCATAATCATGATTGTTGCCAGTCCTGCTTTTGGAGAGCTGATAGAGACCTCATCCGCCCCAGTTTTTCCAGTCATTGCAGATCCTAAAGATACTATTTGTCATATGCAGAGGCCAGACGGTATCATTCTAAAACTGGATGATTTGTGTGGAACTCCAGAGACCATTCAACCCTTATCTGCAACTGATCAAAACTTCATCAGAGATTATAGAAGTTTATTGGAAACATATCCTGATGAAAGCCCTAGTTTACTACCTCTAACTAGCAGCAATCCACAAGCGATCGTACAAAAAGCTAAAGATGTTTGTAATGCTCTCGATCTCGGTACTTTTATTGAATTTCGCAAAACTCAATCTCCTGCTGATATCAACATGATTAATGCAATCGCCCCTAGATACTATTGCCCAGGCTTTGATAACTAGTGCCAAGCTAATTAGTAGCAGAAGATCATATGTAAGTTTGAACGTAGATAGATCAACTGACAGGCTTGTGGCTCTAGGAGTTTTTAAGAGTTTGTTCTTGCTAATTTCTCAATTGAGTTGTAGAGCCCTTACAAAAGTAAGGGCTTGGAAGCGAGTTGAGCCAACGTTCAACTATTGGGTGGGGCCACTGTCTACTCTAGACTCAACTACAGATTGCACAGAGGAACTGACATTGGAGAGGAAGTTGTAGCCTGTTTTAGATTCAATAGCATCTACTGTGGTCCGGTAGGTTCCCCAGTCTGCATATCGGTTGCCATTCACATTCGGTGTGTCGATGGCAATCACACGAGTTGATGTTGTGACTCCTGTAGCTCCTGTGCCCGGATTGGTGACCACAATAATTTTGTAGAGTCGAGAAGGAACAGAAATTTTGCCTCCTGCGATGGTGCTTAGTTGACCATACCCTCCAGATATAATGTAGAGTTCTTTACCCTGATTGGTCACTAGCGATCGCGCATAGCTCTCTAAACTCGCCCAGTATCCCTGATTATTATCAGGGGCTTGGGGCAAGATATTGGTCATTAAAAAAGTGGCAGAGTTATTAGTAATTGTATTAGTGCGATCGGCAGAAGGAGACATATGGCCGCGATCGTAACCACTACCTGTGTAATCGGAGCTAACAACTCGGTACCAACCACTGGGTAGAGTAGTGTCAGCACGAAAATCATCCTGACGGGGAGCGCTACCCAACCAAGAGTTATTTAATTGCCAGCTTACCCAGTTAGCAATCCGTTTAGAGTTGTTATAAGACAAGGCATACTGCGCTTTTTCCATTAAGTAGTTTGTGGAATTCGTAGTGCTCGTTGTAGCACCACTTGGGTTTCCCATTGTTAGATGTACTCCCGCAAAAGCAGGAAGTCCCTCACTCAATAAGATAGATAGAGGTAATACCCATAGAAACTTGTTTTTTAGCTTCGTCAATGATTTCGAAGTGAGAACTGGAAGCATAGGAGTCAACAACTAAAAAATAAAATACTGAACTGAGCAAAGCTATTTTGTTTGCTCTTTGTTGAACTCTTGTGAGCAACCTTATAGAAACTAATTTACCAAGATTAAAATTAAGATAAGGGTTAATTAAAGTTTATTCCTTAGCTCAGAAATATTTGCAAAAATAGAGAAGGAAATTAGTTGTTGTTGGAAAAAATCTATAAAGAATTAACATCCTAAAATTGAAGAGCCTTCAATTTTAGGAACTGAATATGCTATTTTGACGTTGCCAGATTTACAGGCCCCGCCAGTTGATAAATAGTAATAAATACCTTTCGCTTACTTTCAGTCTTAGATATAAAATTAGCTCGACTGCGCTTGAGCCACTTCTTTTTACTTAATGACAAAAGAGGAACAGTAGTTTTGTTAATAGCTCAATTTATTAATTAAAAGCTGCATAACTTCACTTATCTCTATCTAATTATTCTAAGATTATTATCAGCACGACCAATTTTTTACTGGGCTCGCCATAATAAGGAAGCTTTTCAAACTCAACGAAGATGGGGCGATCGCCAAACGAAACATGTTGGGCCTGTAGCTTACTGACGGCAGCGGAAGCTCGAAAACTTCACGATGCCACCGTTGGAGGTAATGGCTGCTGGCAAGATGCTCTCTGTCATAGCCGGCGCTCCTATTACCGGACGGGACGAGGTCAAGGTGTGAGACGGCGATCTCAGCTTGCAGAAATTGTGCTTCCGGTTCCTGAGGTGCCTTATGTGGTCCTCCATACTTATGTAGACCAGCCTCGGCAAGCGAATGATGAGGTGGTGATTCATGCGATGTGTGCCGAGCTGTGGGTAGGAAATCAGCCGACGGCAATGACGCAACCCCAACATACTTTTGGGATCCCACCTCGGTTAGTGAAGGAGTATGCGCGTCAATTACTAGAGGCGTTGTACCAGCAATACGGTGAAGGGCGGCGCGGTGGGTTTGAGCGCTATGCCCATGAGCAACAGCATTCGGTATCTCAGTGCCCGATCCGTCCTTGTGCTTACCAGGCGACTCATCTGGAGGCCTGGAGGCGCTGTCAGTAAGAGAGGAGTCAAGATGAACCAGCAACTAGAACTACCGCTGTGGGATGCCTTAAGAGCAGCTCAGCTCATGCCAGAGCAAGCGAATGTGGCAGAGTTGTTGGGGCAGATGGAAGTGGCGATCGCCCAAGCGCCAGAGCAAGAACAGTTACAAGTAGCGGGGGAAGCGCTGCTGCGGGTGGCTGAGTTATGTGCCGTGCGGGCAGAGGTATTGATTACGGAATGGGAGGATGCTTACCGTGATCCGGTTGTTGCACAGGGTTTCTTTGCGGATGTGGTGCGCCAGACAATGAGCGTGGATTTAGGCGAGTTGATGGAGCCTGCTCCTCCACGTCAACGGAAAGCGAAGCGAGGAACAGCAGAGGATGTGGCAGCAGGATCAGTTGCAGCGCTGGTGGATAAGGATGTGATCTTAGAGTGGCTAGAGGAGTGGGTCGTAGACACGGGAGGAGAGGAGGAGCAACCCGCTGAGGCAGATTTAGTCTGGGCGATCGCGCATGAAGAGGCAGTCGCAGAGTGGGGCCAAGCGATCAGTCAGTGGCTTCAGCAGCAGCGAGAACCGAGGATTTCCCTCCAGCAGTTGTATCAAGGACTGGGAATATCTTGGGTCAACCTATGGCTAGGATTACTGTTGGGGGGCTTTGAGTTAGAGCAGCCAGGGGAGTTTTATGAGTCAGAGGTTTGGATTAAAGCTCTACCTCCTCAGGAAACCTCCAGGGTTGAAAAGATTTGATGTCAGTTTCATCTTGTGTAACTAGGGAAGAAAGTTACACAAGATCGCAGCTTACTTAAGTCAGAGGGCTAGCGAGTACGGATGGGGATTACACAAGATCGCAGGGCTACTTGAATAAAGCTTCTTGTGTAACCAGGGAAATAACGACTGAAGTTACACAAGAATTTGCCATGCCACGCAAACCTTCTTTAGCATCGCTTCGTGCCACTCTACAACGGTTGAACTTGCAACAGAAGCAGGAGATTTATGCTTGGCTAGCGGAGGCGATCGCCTCATACGGTTTCCGCTTCACAAACCCCTACTATTTTCAGCTTCTCTCCACCAGTGAAAGTGGGTGTGCTGATGAATCAGCTGGGGCAGGTTAGACAAGGTGAGACATCGTTGCGCCAGCACGGCTTCTAGGGTATCCAAGTCCTCGAAATGCCGATTGACAATGGGTTCATCACTCAACTGCCATAAGCGCTCCGCAGGCTGTAGTTCTGGTGAGTAAGGGGGCAAGAATTCCAGATGAATTCCTTCCGGCACTACCACCTTTGCGGAGCGATGCCAGCCCGCTCCATCGAGGACTAACAAAATCTGTCGATGCAGTCCCGCTCCCACTGCTTGGGCAAAAGCAGCCAGCGCCGCATTGAACCAAGCTACATTCACTCGAGGCAGGATGAACCATTCCGTTTGCCCACTTTGAGGATGCACGAAAGCATACAAATACAGCCATTGGTAGCGATGCTGAACTAAGGCGATCGGGCGTTGCCCTCGCTTGGCCCAGACGCGACGCTGAATCGGTTTGAGTCCTAAGCGATGCTCATCCATCGCCCAAGCCTCAATCCTGGCTTGGGGATAGGTTTGTTGCAACTGGCTCAGACGGGGGGAGAAGTTTCTTTAAAGGCCGCTTGGGCTTCGGGGTCTGCTTGAACATGCTGAGGTCGAGGACTTTGCAAGCTTCGTTCTAGACGTTGCAGATAGTCCCATCCTCGTTGTGCCCTGACCTCGCTGCGTCCTGTTCTTCGAGCGATCCAATCGGCTACCTTACGACTGCTCCAGAGACCCCCATCACTGGGTGGGGCTTGCAGGGCTTGCTCTAATTCTTGCCGCTGGGCTTGGTTGAGTAGGGCTCGCCGAGGACGCTGATGCCCTCGGCGACGATTGCTGATGCTGGTGGTGCCCTCTCGGTTATAGCGATGCACAATCGCTCGGGCGTAGTCGTAGTTGAGACCGACCGTTGCCGCAGCATCCTTGACGTACCAGTGCTGAGAGATTAACCACAACAGATGCCAGCGACGCAACTCGACGGGGTCTGTCGCCCTGCGATAGTGCTGCTGGAGCTCCTCTGAACTCAAATGGTCCACTAGTTCTAAGATTCTTCCCATCTCCGCATCTTAATAGCAGGTACTGTTAGACGGAAACCGTATAAGATATCAATTTGACCGAAGGCTGCTAATGTCTTTGACACCACGGTATCCACTCCCTCGGCTTGGGAGAGATCCGCGATGATTGCAAGCACTTGGTTTCCCTGATTGGGTAACTCGCGAATTGCCTGAGCAGCTTGCTCCAATCGCTCTGGATTCCGAGCCGCGATCGCGACACTGACTCCTTCACGATACAGCGCTTTCGCAATGGTAAACCCAATCCCTGCACTGCCTCCAGTCACGATCGCGGTTTTACCCGCTAAACTTAATTCCAAACTCATGACTTACCTCCTAATTGATCTAATAGATGGTGAGAAAAAATGAGGGGCTAGAAAGAGAAGTTCGTCCGCAGGGCACCCACCCAAATCGCATCATTTGCGTCGTTATGTTCTGGTGCAGTCACAACAAAGACATTCGGGGTGACACTAATGTTGTCTGTTAGCCGGAACGTGTAGAAAGCTTCCAGGTGCAGTGAGGTATCGACATCTTCACGAGGAGCCGCTCTGGGTCTAGAGCGGTAATCGTTGCTAGTCGCTTTTGGCGGCACCCCAACCACGAATCCCCCTAAATTCCCTTTGGCAAACAGATCTGGGAATGCGACTGTAAGTGCCCCGTGTAAGATGGTGGCATCGTTATCTCCTCCACTTAATTGATGAGCGCGAGTGTACCCAAACCAACCACTCAGATTGAGTGTGGGACGGGCTCTCCAGTTAAACTCCACACCAAAGTTATCGGAGGCTGTGGCTCTTTGGTCAAATGGGTTTCTGGCAAAGGCGCTGCCTGTGCCACCCGTGAGGTTAAAACCTGTATTGTTACCAAAATACTTGCGTCCATAAGTCAGTCCCAGATCAAACTGACGACTGGGGGAGAAGGTTAACTGAGCAATGGCGAGATTATTGCCTTCAAAGATCCCTCGACCGTTTTCAGGTTGGCTAGCCTGGTTATTATCTACTATGTAGCCCAGACCGAGTTGCAATTGGGGATTAAACTTGTAGGAAACAGCAGCACCCGCACCATCAAACCCAGGCCGATACAAGGTGTGGTTGAAGGCGGCAAAGCGAGAACTTGCTCCTGTGGGTCCGCCTACTAGGGGGTTGAGAGTTGGTAAAAAGACAGCGGGTTGCAACGCTCTCGGACCAATCCAAGCAGTTAGCTTGTCATTTACCGGAAAGCGATAATACAAGCGATCGAGAAACAAATCGTTATCCTCAAAGGCACCCTGTCTCTCAAACCCAAACCGCGTCATTTGCGTTTCCGTTTGGGAAGAAAAGTTAGGGATATTGCTGGCCTGTAAGCCTGTGGTCAGTTGGTCTTTTCCGGTGAAGCTGGTTTGCAACGTCAGGCGGGTACGCTGGGCGAAAAAGGCAGTTGTCTCATCTCTCGTATCGTCTTGGGGCGTATTATTCGCGCGATCGCCAAAGGTATCCGCCACGATGAAAGTTGCGTCTCCTCTGAGCTGGGTAGTGGTCGAGAACTGCTGCTGTTCTAGCTTGGCAGTCTGGGCTTCCAAGGCATCAACTCGACCTCGCAAGGTTGCCAGTTCAGCGCTAAACTCTTCTTGTAACCGCTGAAGCGTTGCCAAATCTTCAGCCGTGGGGCCGTCTGTAGCCGCAGCAATTAGCTCATTCACGCGGTCTAAGCAAGCATTTAAACCTGCGGCAAATTCATAGCGAGAGAGCGATCGATTGCCGCGATATGTGCCATCGGGATATCCTGCAATACAGCCGTAGCGCTCAACTAAAGACTGGAGGGCTTGAAACGCCCAATCGGTAGGAGTGACATCCGAAAGCTGAGATACAGACGTAATCTGAGATAACGCCGGGCTAGGCGTGATAGATGTATCAATAGTAGAAATAGGTTCGCTGCTAGGAGGGACAGCTTGGCTAGAAAGGGCAGCTTGAGAGATCTGAACGCTCTCGCTGCTAGGCTCGCTGCTAGGAATGTTTGGGGAAGGGACAGGTTGTGGTTGAGGCGTAACGTATGCGATCGCGGCCTGCTGTTCTGTTGAAGCTGGAGATTCTGGCGTATTTGCCCAACTGCGGGCAGGAATCAACAATAGCCCTAAAACTCCTAAGCCAAGCAGACTCAACCGCACCTCACGCAATTGCCACCGATGTTGCGACATAATAAACTTTCGTTCCCTCCAGTCGTAAGTAATAGTCATGAGTAATGAGTGAGCACCCACTTGGATGCGTCAAATTAGCAGCGTCTGCGATCGCGCTGCCAAACTAGATTTCAAGAATTCTGTCATCGCTGAATCTAGTAGAAACTCGTTCTTGATTCGGCAGTGCTAAACCTTGCTCGTCATGCTTAGGACAAGAGATATACAGAACTGCAATCGGCCAAAATCTACGGTAAGTCGATGGGATTACAGTATTTTCTTGTAGAAGTCATCGTTACATACAGATGAGTGAAAAGCAAGCACATCGGTTTCAGATTTTTGGTGAAATCTCTCAATTAGGCCCAACTCGATCTAATCTTCTTTCTCATCCTTAGGATCGATTTAGGCCACCTGATGCTATGGAGCCTTGACTAAACCAATTACTTTGGCAGACAATAGCTCCACATATCAGTTAGATAATCTAACAATTTGGTCAACGATTAATTTTATCTTTTTTAAAAGCAGCCATCTCCGACGCGGCAATTCACGCTTCGGAGGTCACGGAAATCGTTTGCTATGCAATTGAACGGACTACAAAAAATCTGGTTTCAGGTGAGCCAGCAACTACCTGCCTTGCGATCGCGCAATTTTTGCCTCTATTTCATTGGGCAAATCTTCTCCCTCTCAGGCACATTTATGACCCAGGTAGCTGTGCCTTGGGTGATCTATGACCTGACCCATTCCGCATGGTTACTGGGTTTAACTGGATTTCTGGGCTTTCTACCCACGCTGATTCTGGCTCCTTTCTCCGGGGTTTTATCCGATCGCTGGAGCCGCAAATCTTTGTTGTTGCTGGCGCAGGTTATGGGGATTGCCGTTTCTCTGGCCTTAACCGTTCTCACGTTTTTGGGGTGGTCTAGTTTTGAGTCCCTTCTAATTCTCAGCATTCTGGCAGGGGTGGTAAAAGGTCTGGATATGCCTGTGCGCCATGCCTTTGTAGTAGAAATGGTGAACGATCGCGAAGACTTGAGCAATGCGATCGCCCTGAATTCTGCCATGCTCAGTAGTTCTCGACTGATTGGCCCAGCAATTGGTGGAATTTTGCTAGCCACAGTCGGTGCAGGATACTGTTTTCTCTACGACAGCCTCAGTTATGTAGCGGCGATCGCGGCTCTCTGTGCCATGCGACTGGCGACCCAACCGACTGAGAGCCAAAACAGCGGGACTTGGCAAAGGCTCAAAGAGGGGCTGGTTTATATCTACGATTTTGTCCCCATTCGCTCAATTCTGTTGTTGCTAACAGTGCAAGGTCTGTTTGGCATTGCTTACATGGCACTTCTGCCTGTCTTTGCAGCCGATATCCTTCAAGGTGGCCCAGAGGTCATGGGCTTCCTCACCGCATCTGGCGCGATTGGCTCAGTATTTGCCTGTGTTTATCTCACCCTGCGACGAGGCACTGAAGGATTAGAGCGGTTAATTGCCTTCTGTCCTGCGACAATTGGCCTGGGATTAATTGCCTTTTCACAATCCAGAATTGTATGGGTCTCGCTGCTCCTGTTGGTGTTGGTGGGGAGTAGCAGCACGCTTCAGGTGGCTAGCAGCAATACTGTGATTCAAACTCTGGTAGAGGATAGCAAGCGGGGCCGAGTTATGAGCTTTTATGCCCTGTCGCTGGTGGGGATGTTGCCTCTGAGTAATTTGTTGGCAGGCAGTTTAGCCCAGGCGATCGGTGCCCCCAGTACGCTGGTTGTCTGTGGCAGCATTTGCATTTTGGGGTCAATTTGGTTCAGTCAACAATTACCTGCCGTCTCTCGTTGGATTCAACAAGAATTGCATTAGGAGGGGTGAGGGCACCGAAGGTAAAAATGGGATAGCAGTAAAAAAAGTCAGAGAGGAGATGTTGAGGGATGCAATATATCAACCTGGGAAAAACTGGTTTAAAGGTTTCTCGCATTTGTTTAGGAACCATGACCTATGGTTCTCCGCAGTGGCGAGATTGGGTTTTGCCTGAAGCGGAAAGCCGTCCCTTTATCCAACAGGCTTTGGAAGCTGGGATCAACTTTTTTGATACAGCGGATATGTACTCCAAAGGCGTGAGCGAAGAAGTTTTAGGGCGATCGCTGAAAGACTTGGCCCAGCGGGATCAAGTGGTAATTGCCACCAAAGTTTATAACCCAATGGGCAATGGCCCCAATGATCGCGGCTTATCCCGCAAACATATCTTCGATAGCATTGATGCCTCTCTACAACGGTTGCAAACCGATTATGTGGATCTCTATCAAATCCACCGTTGGGATGATGAAACACCGATTGAAGAGACCCTAGAAGCGCTGCATGATGTCATGAAATCTGGCAAAGTACGGTACATTGGTGCGTCAAGTATGTATGCCTGGCAGTTTGCCAAAGCTCTCTACACCGCTGATTTGCATGGCTGGACGCGGTTTGTTTCCATGCAAAATCATTACAACTTGGTCTACCGCGAAGAGGAGCGAGAAATGCTTCCCTTATGTCGAGATCAGGGAATTGGTGTGATTCCTTGGAGTCCGCTAGCACGAGGCTTCTTAGCAGGGAATCGGCAGCAACGAGGAGACGGAGCCACAGCGCGAGCCAAATCCGATGACTTTGCCCATCGGCTGTACTACGAGGAAGGTGATTTTCAAGTCGTCGATCGAGTCGTAGAATTGGCAAAAAATCGGGGAGTTGCTCCAGCGCAGATTGCCTTGGCGTGGCTATTACACCAGCCTGGCGTGACAGCACCGATCATTGGTGCAAGCAAACTGCAACACCTAGAGGATGCGATCGCCGCGATCGACCTCACTTTAGATGCCACTGAACTTGCTGCTCTGGAGCAACCCTACCGACCTCATCCAGTATTGGGTCATGGCTAATCAGAAGCAGACCAGAAGGCTTGCTTTTCTAAATTGGCTGTGGGATACTCAGGCTTATCTACAGTATCTCTATTGACTTACCGTAGTATTAAGCCAAAAAAATTTCTCCCAACCATCAGCATGAACCTACTACCCACTTCCTATTTGCAGTCCCAACACTGGAAATAGCTGAGCAGAGGGGATCTCATTCGTCAGAAATATCACTAGAGGAGATCACAAAGTCCTGCACAATTTCGCGGAACTGCACCTCAATCACGTTCAGGTAGCTCTGATTATTTAAGGTGTCTGAGTTGACTAAGTTATTCTGAATTCCTGCTTGCACCAAGGATTCTGGAGTCACTTGTCCTGCCGCGATCGCTTGAGTCAAGGCTTGGCTAGAAGGAATTCCCCGATTACGGAAATGGCCTTGTTGAGCCAAGTTTACTAAGGTTACAGGAGGTGTTTGCCGAACTAATCTGCTGTTTGCCCCGTTGGATGTGGTTAATTCAGCGGCGATCGTGGGGGTTGCGGCTGCGGCGATCGCCATAGCAACAGCAGACAAGCTACCAAAAAGCACTTGCTTCATCATTAGTCTCCTAATTAACGATCAGAACTGGGCCAAATTGTTCAGATTGAACCTTGCTAATATTCAGTCTGAACAATTTTTTTGACTTTTGCACCTATCTTTTGACAATTTTTTCTTAAGATTCTTCTGGCGAGCTTTTCTATCATGCTTCAGCCTGATCTATTTATTCGTTTAGCCATGTCTGAGGATGCAGCCGCGATCGCCCCACTGGCAGAGCAGCTAGGCTATTTCTCCTCTCCTCGGGCCGTACAGGAGCGTCTAAAACGTCTGGAAGGGGACCGAAACCATGCGGTTTATATAGCCCATTCATCGAGCGTCTCCGCTGTCGGTTGGGTGCATGTTTATGCCCGCGAATCCTTATTGGTGGGTCGAGTTGCCGAAATCGGTGGGCTGATCGTGCATCAGAACTACCGCGGGCAGAGGATTGGGCGGTTATTACTTCAGCATGCTGAACAGTGGGCACAGAAACAAAACTGTAGCCGTATGGTGGTTCGTTCCAATACTCAGCGCCAGGCTGCCCACCAGTTCTACAAGAACGTTAGCTACCAGTCCTGCAAAACTCAGTTGGTATTCGACAAAGCACTACTTGAAGTCACGGACAGGCGATCGCAGTCCAGCAGGACTGTTGGGATCTCAGCGGGTGAGTGAGCCAGCCGATCAGCACCATGCAGTTCTAGCTCCTCCACCGTTCCATAACCGTAGGTGATTCCGATCGCGCCCATCCGATTCCGTTTGGCACCAATCATGTCATGCTTGCGATCGCCAACCATCACCGTGTTAGCAGGCGCAAGCTGTTCGGTCTTGAGGATGTAAGCAATCAAAGTGTCTTTTTCACTGCGAGTGCCATCGAGTTCGCTACCATATACACCGTCAAACAGGGTTGTTAGCTTAAAGTGCTCAACAATTCGGAGGGCGTAAATCTGCGGTTTTGAGGTGGCGACCAAAGTTTGATAACCAGCCGCCCGCATCGTTTCTAGCGTTTCTACAATTTGCGGATAGAGAGAATTCTCAAATAACCCAATCGTGGCATAGCGATCGCGATAAAGCGTCACGGCTCGATCAATCAAAACCTTATCTGAGGTGTGTAGGAGCGTGGCGAAACTTTGTTGCAACGGTGGCCCAATACACCAAAGTAAGTCATTAGCAGCGGGTGACGGGTACCCCAATTCGGAGAGGGCGTGCTGAATACTGCGAGTAATGCCTGGTTTGGGATCTGTGAGTGTTCCATCTAGGTCAAACAAGATCGCAGTGATGGGCATGTTTAATCACTTTAATTAATGGTTCTGAGAAAGAAGAACATTTGATTCTATCAGGCGGAATGTCTATTGTAGAAGTGGAAGTTAAACCTAAACTCTACAGTTAGGACATCCTATGTTTGAGCACTTAAGAGAGCAACATTATCAACAGGGTTGTCGCGATCGCGAGCGTGGGTTATTACCCCAAATGCAAGGCTCTGTTTATTTAGAGGGATATCTGAAGGGCAGACCGGAAGGCTTGGATGGAACAGTGCAATATTTCCCCACCATTGAGTCGTATTTGAAGTGGAAAAATAAAAGCTCTGAAACCCGCAAGCCGTAAATGATAGAGCTATATTTCAATAGTGTAGTTGAGCTGATGTTCGTCTCCAGGCAACCCACGAAAACCCCAGTTATGTTTAGGGGTTTCAAAAATAGTAATTTCTAGATCTTGAGATGAGATGCCTAACGGTTGAACTCGCTCAAATAGGAGACGAATTAACCGCTTCTTAGCTTCTACACTGCGGCCTTCCAGCATACTCAACTCAAGAATGGTATAACGCTCTGTTCGACCTGCGGGATAGAAGAAATCTGAGGCATCAAGCGGGAAAAAACGATGTGCTCGCTTGTCCGGCGGATATTGCAGAGCATCTACAATACAGGAATGAATAACCTCGGAAAGCTGGGGTTTGATGGGGTCAAGCTCGGATCTCAAGCCATAAACTTTGACCTGTACCATTACGATCCCTGGCTGTAGAGGCTACTGAGTTCTGGCAAATTGAAGTTTTGCACAAACTGAATTAAATCTTGGGGAAGTTGGCTAATCTCCGTCAACAACTGATTCGGAGCAATGCCAAAAGCGTATTGCAACACCAGCACGATCGCGGCGATCGCCAAGATCGACCCCCAACTGGCATTTAGAACTTTAAACATAAGTCTGAGAAACAACAGCGAAATTGCGATCGCTGCCACTAAAAGTACTGTTTGTGTGTCTACAGCCGTGAGAAAACTATCCATACGCCTAAAAGAGCGAGCACCTAGCAATGTATCGGGATAACTTCATCATAAATGACACAATTGCCTGATGGCTGCTATTGCTAGGAGTTGGCTTTGGGGTTATTGGCGATCGCTTGCTCTAGCGCCTGTTTTAGCTTGGGATTCGCATCGAGATCGATCCCGGCTGCCTGGGCTCGTTCTATGGTTTGCTCCGAAGTCAATCCTTCTTGTTGGGCAATACTCAGAAGCGCCACGGCACTGGCTCGCAAGCCACCTGCACAGTGAATTAGCGTTGGTTTTGGTAGTTTATCCAGTTCAGTGACAATGGCGGCGAGTTGAGCTTCCTCTAGCGTCGCGATCGCTAGGGGAGCATTGGCGTAAGCTAATCCCAAAGAGGTGGCAATTTGTGCCTCTTCATTGATAAAACCTTGTTCCTCAGGCGATCGCACATTCAAGACTGATTTAAATCCTGCTTGGGCAGCTTGCTCTAGTTCCTCAGGTGTCACCTGTCCCGCAGCACTAAACTCTTGATTAATGGGTTTAACCATGATCTAAAACCTCCTATCTTTAGACACTATTTGTGGACATTGTCATGCTATCTTTATTGCCTGAAACCTGCTTAGACTGAATCAACGAGGCATCTATAAGCGCGATCGCGCAAAGTTGCTATAGCCTCACTTACATTCAACTCTGCCGCTAGATCAACATCTGCTGCAAATCCTTTACCAATTAATTCTTGACCAGAACCGCATTTCTCTAAAAGGCATCTCAGATTAGGTTCAGCCTGACGATAAGCACTCACCGCCATTTCTGCTTCTGGTGAGCAATGACCCTGAAGCTGAGAGATAATTGCCCCTGCTCCCACTAAATCTTCCCAGCAAGGACGGAGACTACCATCTTGCCACTTTTCTCCCGCAGGAATAACTGCAATCCACTGACCATAGTTCATTGCAGCTAATGCCACTGCCCGACTATTACGCAAACATCCTGCCAGGGTGGGAGTGGCTCCAGTAGCCAGACTGAGGGTTGAACCATTCGGCGAAGGCAACACTAGTCGAGTTCCGCAGGGAATCTGGCTCAAGGAGACAGGAGATAGTGAATAAAGGCTGTGGCTGCCTCGCTTACCCGCTAATTCTGCATCAACCGATTTGGCAAATGCCTCAGCAGTGTCATGGTTCCAGAGGTAAGGAAAGACGATCGCTCCTCGACTGGTGGCAATTTCAACACAGGTTGAAAATGAAAGCACATCGACAATGATCACGACATCACTAATAGGAGCCAGTTGCTCAACGCCTCTGACTCCCCACTCACACCGAATTTCAAAGTGAGATTGATTAAAAAAATTCACCAAGTCGCGATCGCGCTCTACTTCTTGGCTAGCACCTCTTGAGGCGTGAATTTAGCATACTCTTCTGGTGTGAGAAACCCATCGCGGACGTTCACTTGCTTGGGAATCAACTTCAAGCTGTACCACAGACCAGCAACCTCCTCTTGTTTGGTGATCACAGCTTCCGTAATTGGTTGCAGCCCATAGTTATATTTCCCGTGCATGATTTCCAAAGTGGCGGGATCAAGCTGAGTCAGAGGCGCTAGCAGTTGAGCCATTTCTTTGGGATGGTTTCTAGACCAATCTTCCGTCTTTTCGAGTTCTTCCAGAAACACCTTGATCACTTCCGGATGAGCTTGGTAGAACTTACGACTTGTCGTGTAGAAATTGCGTGTATCTCGTAACTTCTCGCCATCGATCAGAATCCGTCCTGCACCGCTTTGCTCGGCTCTAGTGATATATGGGTCCCAGATGAACCAAGCATCGACCTTGCCCTGAGAAAATGCTACGTTCGCTTCGGGTGGCGGCAGAAAGACAGACTCCACATCATTCAGTGTCAGACCTGCTTGTTCTAAGGCTTTCACCAACAAGTAGTGACCGATAGATGCTTTTTGGAAGGCAATCCGTTTGCCCTTCAAGTCAGCAATACTCTTCACAGGTGAGTTTTTGGGTACTAACAGGGCCACAGGCTTGCCATTGGTGTGCGTTGTGGCGACGTAGACCAACGGGGCTCCTGCCGCTTGAGCAAAAATTGCTGGAGACTCAGCGGTGTGGGCAATATCCAAACTGCCCGCATTCAGAGCCTCTAGTTGTTGGGGACCCGCAGCAAACTCGGTCCATTTCACCGTGAATCCTAGCGGCTCTAGTGCTTTGTCCAGAGTGCCTTGTTGTTCTAACACAGCTAGGGAGGACAATTGTTTAGAGCGCACCACTCGAAATTCTTGCTTCCCACCGCCGCTGTTACTAGCAGTACTGACATTGGCAGAAGTGCCCTGTGATTGGGCCGCGTTATCCGACGGGGCAGTACAACTTGCTAGAGAAGTAGAGAGAGCCAGAGAATAACCGATGCAGAATAAGGCCGATCGCCGTGTGATTTTTGAGCGTTGCCAAGCTGAAAATGTTTTGTTGAGACTCCACACTGATCAATACCTAACAAAAAAGATACATAAATCTGGAACGAAATGTTTAGCTAAACTGGTTTAGGCAGTGACCGCGACAGGAGGCGTATAGGTAGAAGAATCTCCCTTAACCGCTTGGCTCTGCTGACCATCAATCCCCACTGGGAGATCCCCAGCGATCGTGACTCGTTGGACTCGACGGGGTTGATTACCATAATCCGCGATCGCGTAGTGTTGAGTGGCACGGTTATCCCAGAAAGCGACATCTCCGACTTTCCAGCGCCAACGGACGGTGTTTTCTGGACGAGTAACATAGAATTGCAGCAGCCGCAGGATATGATCAGATTCGGTGGTGGATAGACCCTGAATCTGGCGAACAAACCCGCCAATGAATAACCCCCGCTCACCGGATTCCGGATGCACGCGCACCACCGGATGCAAGCTCTCGTAAACCGTGGAGGTAAAAACTTTCCGGTAGGCTTTCAGTTCTTCCGATAAGTTGACCGCAGCTTCGGCATAGTCGTAGGCGTTGCTGTGGACTGCCCAGAGGCGATCGGCGAGATTCCGGAGGTGATCGGGCAAGTCTTGATAAGCGGTGACACTGTTGGCCCAGATGGTATCGCCACCTGCGGGAGGAATCTCGATCGCGCGTAACACAGAACCAAGGGGTGGGCGATCGACAAAGGTGACATCTGTATGCCAGTTGTTGGCACGAGCCGCGGTACGGCCATAATCAAGGTCTAAAACTTCGGGATGTCCGGGGAGAGAGGGCACCGTGGGATGAGCCGTCGTGACTTCGCCAAAGCGCCGAGCAAAGGTAACTTGCCCATCCGCATCTAGCGTTTGTCCCCGGAAGAAGATGACTTTGTATTGGACTAAAGCTTGGCGGATCTCTTGAATTACTGCATCACTGAGATCGGCACTGAGATCAACCCCGATAATCTTGGCTCCAATGCGTCCAGCGATCGGTTTGACTTCAAAGCTTTGGGAAGCGATCGTCTTGGTGTCTTGGCTTAAAACTGCACTCATGATCGACTCCGATTACAAATAGGTTGGTGATTTCTAGGTGAGGGAGAAGGGCGATCGCGCCTCTTAACAATTAACTGCTAATGACATCAAGCAGAGGCACCCACTAGCTCAGGTGCATTTGCTTGGATAAACTGATTGGTAGGGCGAGGGAGACCCAAATTTTCCCGCAGGGTGCTGCCTTCGTATTCGGTGCGGAACAGACCGCGACGTTGGAGTTCCGGAATCACGAGATCGACAAATTCATCGAGTCCACCAGGGAGATAGGGCGGCATAATGTTGAAGCCATCGGCGGCATCGTTGACGAACCACTCTTCTAGTTGATCGGCAATCTGTTCTGGTGTACCGAGAATCTGGCGATGTCCGCGAGCCCCTGCGATCGCTTGATACAGTTGGCGGATGGTCAAGTTCTCTCGACGGGCCAAATCAGTCAGTAGTTTTTGGCGACTCTTACCACCGTTGGTTTCTGGCAAATCGGGCAAGGGGCCATCTAAAGGATATTGAGATAAATCAAAGCCACCAATCATTCCACTCAGCAAAGCCAACCCGACCTGTGGGTGAATTAAATCTTGAATCTGCTGGAATTTCTCCTTGGCTTCCTGCTCGGTTCTCCCGATTACCGGAAACACGCCAGGCATAATCTTTAGATGGTCGGGATTGCGGCCATACTGCGCTAATCTCCCTTTAACATCGGCATAGAATGCCTGAGCTTCTTCTAAAGTTTGTTGCGCGGTAAAGATCACCTCTGCGGTTTGGGCTGCCAGATTTTTGCCATCCTCCGACGATCCCGCTTGAATCAGCACCGGATATCCCTGAATCGGACGGGCCACATTTAGGGGACCCCGCACCGAGAAGTGAGTGCCTTTGTGGTTAGGGATATGTAACTTATCTGCTTCAAAGTAAACGCCAGAGTCTTTGTCACGCACAAAAGCATCATCTTCCCAACTATCCCAAAGCTTGGTGACGACCTCCACAAACTCACGAGCCCGCTCATACCGCAGCGTATGCTCCATGTGCTTGTCACGGTTGAAATTGAGCGCTTCCGCTTCCGTGGCAGAGGTCACCAAGTTCCAACCTGCGCGACCGCCACTGAGATAATCAAGAGAGGCAAACTTACGAGCGAGATGAAACGGTTCGTTGTAGGTGGTGGAAACGGTGGCAGTGAGACCAATCCGTTCCGTGACCGCAGACAGAGCAGACAGGAGGGTAAAAGGTTCAAAATGCACCACCTTCCCCGATCGACTCAATTCCTCAGAAGTTTGCCCGCGATCGCGCACTGCCACGCCATCTGCTAGAAAGAGCATGTCAAACTTGCCCCGTTCTGCGGTTTGGGCAATCTGCTTATAGTGTTGAAAATTTAATCCTCCATCGGCTTGAGCCTCCGGATGTCGCCATGACGCCACATGATGTCCTGAACCAGGCAAAAATGCCCCTAATCTTAGCTGTCTCTTTTTACTCATGCAAGTCTCTCTCCCATTGATAGGCGATCGCCAACTAGCGCCAAGTCTGACTGTTCTTGTTTTCTAGGCGCAATCACAAACTGAAGCGATTGACTCTCAATCGCTCGTGCTCAAACAACTCAATTGCTAGTTAATTCTGGAGGGCTGTGTTCAGGAGCCTGCTTAACTCCACTCCCGTTCAATCGTTCTAGATTGAAATTCACAAACTGTTAGGGTATCGAACTAAATATCGATAGAGTTATTCTCCGGTATATCTATCGATTTAGTCAAGATTAAATTTAAGAGGGCTAATTGGATGGTAAGCGATCGCTTCAAGCTGTTTGGTTTCCAGTATCCGGTTCGGATGGAGAAGCGGAACCAGACCTGTACTCATGCAAAGCCCCCAACTTCCGCAGGTTGGGAAAAATCAGGGCTGTGGCGATCACAACCGCGATTGTACCCACACCCCCACTGACCACTGCTAACACTGGCCCCAAGAGTGCTGCGGCTAAACCTGATTCAAAGGCTCCCAGCTCATTGGAGGCGCTGATAAAGACACCGTTGATTGCAGCCACTCGGCCCCGTAACTCATTGGGAGTGCGAATCTGAACTAAGGTGTGACGGATGACAACGCTGATATTATCCAGCGCACCGCTCAGAGCCAGCATCAACAGAGATAGCCAGAACCAGCGAGACAACCCAAAGATAATTGTCACAACGCCAAAGCCAACCACGGACCACAGGAGCGCTTGGCCTGCTTTGCGAAAGGGTGGTAAATAGGTCAAAGTTGCGGCCATCACGAGTGCCCCAATGGAAGGGGCCGCTTGCAGCCAGCCCAACCCAACAGGCCCAACTTTAAGGATATCTTTGGCGTAAATAGGCAACAGGGCGACTGCTCCACCCAACAGCACCGCAAATAGATCCAGAGCGATCGCCGCCAGAATCAGTTGGTTTTGCCAAACAAATTTTGCCCCCGCTGATAGTGCCTTCACCGACAAAGGTTCGGTCGAACGAGTGGTGGAATGATCGCGCATGATGGCAACCAGACTGAAGCAGAGCAGGGCTGAGGTCGCCGCTAAAAGATAAGCTGCTGTGGCACTGCCTTGAGCTGCGATCGCCAGTCCACCTAAAGCAGGGCCAAAGACCGCTGCCAGTTGGAAACTGCTGCTATTCCAGGTGGCAGCATTAGTGTAAGCATGAGTAGGAACCAACTCCCAGCCCAACGCATCCGCCGCAGGTTTATTGAAGGCTCTGGCAATTCCCGTGACGAATAAACAGGCATAGACCAACGGAATTGCCCCTTGCGTGTAGGAGAGCACCGCTAGCCCCAGGGATGACAGACCCATGACCAGCGTTGTCAGGAGCATGATCCGTTTGCGATCGTTGCGATCGGCTAAATGCCCCGCAAACAGAGTCAGAACCATAACGGGTACGACCTGCACTAAGCCGACACCACCCAAGGCCAAAGCTGATCCAGTGCGTTCGTAAAGTTCCCAGCCGACAGCGATGTTGCGGATCTGGAAGCCAATAAACAAAAAGACCCGTGCTAGGACAAACATCCGATAATCGCGGAATCGGAGCGCTAGAAACGGATCAGGAGGATGGGCGAATTCATCATTCGCCGCGCGTTTTTTTCTAAACCACATGGTGAAAAAATTGAAAAATAGTGAATATTTGGGCGTTGCTGAATAGGTAATGATTTAAGCTGAGAGAGGAATTGTCCGATACTTCAAATAATGCAGCAGCAACCGAAGTGAACACTTCAACATCTCAACTGATTTGGAGTAGCACAAGGTCTTCCGGTGCAATCGTGCTAAATAATGCCTCAGTCGGGTAT